>JAGMZX010000080.1 GCA_018005585.1 Candidatus Hydrogenedentota bacterium
GGTCTTGAGTTCGAGCCGGGTCACGGCGAAGAAGGTCAGCGCGATGGCGAGCAGGATGGTCATGATCGCGATGGCGATGATCAGCGCCGCGCCGCGCTCGCCTCCCGTGGCATGGGCATCTTGCCCACGCTCTTTCTTCTCCGCTTGCACGGGCGGGACGCCCGTGGCATGGGCATCTTGCCCATGCGCTTTCTTCTCTCTCTGCACGGGCGGGACGCCCGTGCCACAATGGGCATCTTGCCCATGCTCTCTCTTCTCCGCTCGCACGGGCGGGACGCCCGTGCCACAATGGGCATCTTGCCCATGCGCTTGCTTCTCCGCTCGCACGGGCGGGACGCCCGTGCCACAATGGGCATCCTGCCCAAAGTCCTCATTCCATCCCCGCCAAGGCCAGTCGCATAGGCCGGCGGATTCCGGATTCTCATAGGTGTAGGCAACGCATCTACCGAAGTCCCGCTCGTCACGAATGAGGTGATCGTAGGATTCCGTCTGCCAGAACGTCCCGGAGCGTCTGAGAGCCCGGTTCGCCTCTTTCGCCGTGAACGATTTCCAGGAATGCAGAATCGCCGGCAATGTGTAGCCTTCTCTGGGACGCAGCACCACATGAACATGATTGGGCATCACGGACCATGCCGCGAGGTCGTAACGCTCGCCATCAAAACGCAATAGCGCATCCTGAATGATCCTTGCGATGTTCCGGTGCTTCATCCAGCACGCGCCGTGCCCGGCGTCGAGATAGGCCTCAATACGTTCGGAATACAGCTCCCGCAACCGCTGTTCTTCGGCCGCAGTGAGTGGCCGTCCCAGTTGCGCGGCCGTCTTAACGATATCTTCGCGCTCCTGTTTCCAGGTTTCGAGAACGGATGCAGGCATCGAATCACCCAAACGGAAGGTGACGAAGTACGTGGCGCTCTCTTCTGTCAGGTGGGGGAGGTATGCGCCGTAACGGAACCCTGTGGCATGGGCATCTTGCCCATGCTCTTTCTTCTCCGCTCGCACGGGCGGGACGCCCGTGCCACAATGGGCATCTTGCCCACGCTCTTTCTTCTCCGCTCGCACGGGCGGGACGCCCGTGCCACGGAAGAAGCTGCGCGGCTGGTTCATGAACGCGTTCATAACTGCTCCCGGCGCATCAACACCGACTGCATGTCCCGTCCTGCCGCGGCGGGCACATTAACCTCCGCAGCGAACCAGCGCAGGAAGTCCTTCGAGTTCACCCAGCGGCTCGGCGTGGCCACCCAGAAACCCGCGCCGATGAAAGCCGGCAGCCGCGGCGCCAGCGGCATGCCCTCTACCGCCAGGGACGGCGTCCGCGATGCAAACACCGAAACCAGGCCGCCGGTGCCGTTCACGCCCTGGTCCATGAGCAGCAGCGCATCGAGCACCTGCGCGGAAGACGGGTTGGCCGTGACTCTCGCCACAAAATCCGTGTAGAAGGGGATCAGGCGCACGTCGTTGAAATAGGCCGGTTTCGGCTCCTTGTCGACCGCGATCCAGTAGGTAAACAAGGGCGGGCTGCCGGAAAGGTCGAAGTCGGAGAGGCGCGGGTCGTACATGCGGTAGAGGATGTTTTCCGCGAGCACGTAATGCTCGGCCTTGGGCCGCGGGTCGGCAGGAATGTTGATATCGCCCCAGAACTGGGGCAGGCCCGGCTCGCCGGCCAGCATGCGCAGCCACAGTTCCCGGCGTTTCGCCTGGATGATCCCGTCGACGTGGTCGCTGGAAAACGCGCGCAATTGCGGATAGTACTGCTGCATCACCACGCGCAGATCCGTCGTATCGTTCACCCCGCCCAGGATGCCCGGCAAGGACTCGTTATCCAGGGGCAGCGTATCATATTCGAGGATTCTCGGGTTCAGGCCGTCCAGCATCATCAGGTACAGGCGCAGGTTGTCCGGGTCGTTCGCGTTGAAGGTGTCGTCCGCGGGCTCAAACCGGCTCAGCACGGGCCAGGCCAGGCGCGAACCGTCGGGACGCATGACCTCGAAGGTGTTCAGGTCGTTCCGGCCGGTCTCGACAAAGCGCACGATGGATTGCGTCTCAACGACTACCGGGTCGAATTCGAGCATGTAGTCCAACAGCGGGAGATTCCAGGTCGTTGCGTCGCCGGGGTCGGGCTTCGGGTTGACGGCGTCGGCATGCGAGAGGCCGGGAAACGCCACCTGCAGGTCGGGAAGGACCATGGCGACGAAGCGCGCAACGAGCTGCATGCCGCCCTGGTATTTCGCGCGTTCGTAGAGCACCCCGTATTTCTCTGCATAGGAGCTTTCGTAGCGGATCGCGTCGGCGGTGGGATGGGCCACGTAGGTGACGCGGGCCAGCGCGCCGGTGTCGATGACGCCGACGAAGCTGAAACCGCGCGGGCCGCCGTAGAAGGCGTAGTAGTCGCCGAATTCGCGCGCGGTAAAGGCGCTGCTCAGGTCGCGTTCGAGCACGGTCATGCTGCTGCGCGCGCGCTCGAAGGCCTCCTGGTTCACGTAGCCGGAGCGCACGGCGTCGATCGCGCCGCTGAACAGGAGCGAAACGCCGGCCAGCAGGACGATGAAGATCGCCATGGCGACCAGCATTTCAACCAGCGACAAGCCGCGCACGGAACCGCGCGCGGCCGCGCAGGGCATATGCCTACTCCGGATTTGCATACGTGAGAAAAGACTCCAAGTGGCCGTCCGGCGCGTAAGCCGCGAACGTGACCTTGCATTTCACCGGCTCGCCCGGCTCGCGATGCACGGAATACTGCCAGCCCTTGTACAGCACGTAGGCGCTTTCAATCTCGGCGAGCGAGCGCAACGCGTTCAATTCGGCCCAACGCCGCAGCCACGTCAGGTCCGGCCCGGCGTTTTCCAGCAACGCTTCGATCTCCGCCGCGGGCGCGCCGCCCGCCAGGCCGGCCCGGTTTGACCCGCCCCCCACCACGAGATACACCACGGCGCCGCCGACAACCACGCCCGCGAGCAACGCCAGCACCAGCGCCACCGGGACGGGGGATTTCACCTTTTCCTGCTGTTGCGCCTCTTCGGCCACGGTTTCCGTCACTCCTGTTTTCCGTGGCATGGGCATCCTGCCCATGCTCTTTCTTCTCTTCTTGCACGGGCGGGACGCCCATGCTCTTCCGTGGCATGGGCATCTTGCCCATGCTCTTTCTTCTCTTCTTGCACGGGCGGGACGCCCGTGCCACGGTTCCTCAGTTCTGGGTGATATACGTCACGAATTTCTCGTCGCGGCCGTCGAACATGCGCACGCTGAACGTGACCCGGTAGAGGTCCACGTCGCCGCCGATCCGCTGCACCGTGGCGCGCCAGCCCTCATACAGCGCGTAGGCGCGCTGCGCTTCCGTCAGCGTATGCAGCGCATTCTCCACGACCCAGTTCTGCAACTGCTGGCCGACGCCGCCCGCGCGCACTTTTCCGAGTTCCGTCTTGGCCAGCGACGCCACCACCGTCCGCTCCGCCGCCACGCGCGACTGCGTCAGCGACGCCGGGAACAACTGCATGATCGCGACGATGCCGACCGTGAGGATCGTCAACGCCACAATCACCTCGACCAGCGTGAAGCCGGCCGCGCGTTGCTGTCGCTTGGGGGTCATCGCAGTTTCCCTAAATCTGTTCATTTGCGGAGAGCGCCGGCACGATCCGCGAGCGCCCCGTGCTCTTGTAAAGCTGCAGCGGCACGCTGCGCACTTCCGACAAGGCGTCCGGATTCACGTAGCGTTCCTCCACGGGCGCCGTGGGGTATAACGACACGTGGAGCGTCACGCGCTCCGGGGGCTCCGGGGTGTTTCCCCGCGCGTCGAGCGCGCCCGAAGGCTTGAACACGTGCGCCAGGAATGAAACGCTCTTCGCGGGGTCCGTATCCGGCCCGTCGGGCCCGGTACCTTCCACGTACGCATCCACGATACTCATGCCCAGCCTGTAGACCTGCTGCACGTCGTTCGAGTCCTCGGGCGGCGCCACGCGGGGCCGGTCGTTCACGTAATACACTTCATAGGGCGGGCCGGGATCGTTCAACAACAGCACGGCGTCGCCGGGCAAGGTCTCGAAAACGCCCTCGGCGCCGTCAATAGGCACAAACTTGCCCGCATAGGCGCCTGCGGAGGGGGGCAACTCGCGCATGATGGCCACGCTCGTGATTACGCGCACGAACTGCTGACTGCCGCTGGCCAGGATCGGCTCCGGCAGAGGATCGTCGTTGTCCGGGTCCTCTGCCGGAGAGACATAGTTGTCCAAGCTGTACACGAGGGCCGTGTTGACCCGATGCGTCGCCGCGTATGCGCGCGCCGACTGCAGTTTCGTGTACAAATCGCGCGAAGCGGCGCTCAAGTCTTCACTCGGCAACATGCTGAGAAACGCGGGATACGCCAGCACGCCGAGAATGGCGATGATCGCCATCACGACCAGCAATTCCACGAGCGTAAACCCGCTTCTCGCGCACGTCCGCCTCATGATTCCGGACATCCTCGCCGTTGGGCCGCTGTCAACGATAGAGACCGCACGTCATCAACCGTAGAACCGCTGCCACGTGAAGTTCGTATCCCAGTTGTTGACGTCGTCGCCGCCGCCCATGAACTCCAGCTCCTGGTCCGGGTACTGCAACTTACCTTCGTTCAGATAGTTGCGATACACCAATTGCCCGGAGATCATGTTCGCGCCGTAGGAATAGATGAATGCGACGCCAGGATTCCGCGTCGCCGGCAATCCGACGATATCTCCGTCCTCGTTTGTCAGGGTCAGGTCCATCCCCGGCGGGTCGACGTCTGTCGCCGTCTTGCCCGGCAATTCCCTGCCCTCGGGCTCGACGCGCTGGTACACGCGGAAGATGTTGGGGTTGAGCTGCGTCGCCGAACCACGGCCCCACGGCGCGGGGAAGATCTGGTACTGATGCTGGCCCCACGGGTCATAACCAATCTCCAGATACGTGGTGCCCAACTGCTTGACGACCTCGCCGCGCAGGACCTGGCCGTAGTTTGCGACCAGGCCATCCGGGTCGGGCGACGTTCTCGCATTGCGCCCCACGCGCAGCAAGGCGTAGAACGCGTTTGTATAGAGCTGCTGCACCCGCGCGAAAAGCGCCGCGTTCATGGGTGGCCGCACGGCGCCGTCCGGGAGCGGGCTGTTGTCCAGGGGAAGACCCAGCACGAACTTCGTGATCTGTTCGGTGTCGATCAGGTCGTTCAGGCTGTTGCGCCCGACGTCCGAAAGCATCTTGGACAACGCCAGTTCGATACTCTCGATTTCGGATTGGGCGCGGGTCATGCGCGCCCGGGCTATCCAGCCGACGATGTTGGGCACGACGATCGACGCCAGGATAGCGATGATCGCCATGACCACAAGCAGCTCGATTAGCGTGAAGCCTTGGTTCCGTTTCATATCTCACGTCCTCCTAACTTCCTTGTGCTGTGCACCCTTTTGTCCAATGAAACCGTTTTCCCTCCGGGCATGCTATACGCCCGATATTGCGTCGCCCAACGTGAAGATGGGCAAATACAGCGAAATAACGATGAACCCGATGATGCCGCCGAGCACGATGATAATCATCGGTTCGAGCAACGCGAGCATCGCGTCCACGGCGGCCTCGACTTCCGCGTCGTAGATGTCCGCCACTTTCATGAGCATCGAGTCCAGGCTTCCGGTCTCCTCGCCCACGTCGATCATGTTCACGACCATGGCGGGGAAGACCTTGGCCTCGTCGAGCGGCGCGGCGATCGTGTCGCCCTCCTTGATGCTGTCATGAACCTTCTCGATGGCGTTCTGGATCACTTCGTTGCCGATGGTGTCGCGCGTAATGCGCAGGGCCTGCAGTATGGGCACGCCGGAAGTGATCAGGGTGCCGAGCGTGCGCGCGAAGCGGGCCACGGCCACCTTCGTGACCAGGTCGCCGACCAGCGGAATCTTGAGAACGATGCGGTCGGTGACCCGTTTGACGGCGTGGCTCTTCATCAGCAGTTTCACCGCGATAATCGTGCAGTTCAGGCCGACCACCAGCTTCCACCAGGAATAGACGACGAAGTCGCCCGCGGCAATCAGGATCTGCGTGGGCATCGGCAGTTCCGCCTCGAAATCGGCGAAGATCTCGGCGAACACGGGCACGACCTTGATGAGCAGGAACATGACGATGCCGGTGGCAATGACGATGACGGCGATCGGGTAGATAAGCGCGGCGCGCACCTTGCGTTTGAGGGCCTGGCGCCGTTCCATGTAGTCGGCGAGCCGGTTCAGCACGACCTCGAGCATACCGCCGACCTCGCCCGCGCGCACCATGTTCACGAAAAGGCGGTCGAACTGCTTCGGGTGCTTCGCGAGCCCCTCGGAGAAGGTCGAGCCGGACTGAATGTCGCTGGCGATTTCGCGCAGGATGTCGCGCAGCTTGCAGGGCTTGAGCTGGGCGACGAGCACATTGATGCTGCGCAGGAGCGGGAGGCCGGCGTCGATGAGCGTGGCGAGCTGGCGCGTCATGACGACGAGCTGCTTCGTCTTGACGCCGCCGAAATAGAGCTCGCTCAGGCCGCGCTTTTCCTTGCGGGCGCGGCGCTCGTCGCTCTTGCGCGCCTCGCGCACCATGGTCGGGTAGAGGCCAAGCGTGCGCACGTCGTTGATGGCGAGCGCCTGGCTATCCGCCTGAACAACGCCAAAGACCTCCATGCCCTCGTTGTTCAAGGCCTTGTACGCATATTTCGGCATAGCATGCCTCCGCTGCGACTAGTCGTCGTATTTGTCCGTATGAGCGATGATTTCGGCGGCGCTGGTGATTCCCTGCACGCACTTGATGATGCCTTCCTCGCGCAGCGTGCGCATGCCCTGGTGTTTGCGCGCGTAACGGCGCAGGTCGTGGGCCATCACGCGGTCCAGGATCATGTCGGCAACCTGCGCGTCTACCAGCATCAGTTCAAACAGGCCCGAACGGCCTATATACCCGACGTAGTCGCACGCCGGGCAGCCCTTCGGCCGGAACATCTTCAGTTTCGGGTTCTCGCGATAGGACCGGGGCAGGCCCAGTTCCTCCTTTTCGTCCTCCGTCGGCGTGTACTTCTCGCGGCAATGCCGGCACAGCAGGCGCACGAGCCGTTGCGCCATAACCGCCTCGAGCGAGGCGGTAATCAAGAATGGCTCGACGTTCATGTCGAGCAGGCGCGTGATCGTCTCCGGCGCGCTGTTCGTATGCAGCGTGCTCAGCACCAGGTGCCCCGTGAGCGACGATTCCACGGCGATCTGCGCCGTTTCCAGGTCGCGTATTTCACCGACCATGATGATGTCCGGGTCCTGGCGCAGGATACTGCGCAAGCAGGCGGCGAACGTGAGGCCGACCTCCTCGTGCACCTGGCACTGGATGAGCCGGTCGATCTGCAATTCGACCGGGTCCTCGGTCGTGATGATCTTGACGTCTTCCTTGTTCAGTTCATTGAGGCAGGCATAAAGCGTGGTCGTCTTGCCCGAGCCCGTGGGTCCGGTCACGAGGAAGATGCCGTTCGGCTTGCTGATGACATTCTCGACCTTGTGCTGGATGTCTTCGCTGAGGCCGAGACGCGCCAGGTCGATCTTGACGGCGGTCTTGTCCAGAATGCGCATCACGACGTTTTCGCCGAAGAGCGTGGGCAGCGTCGCGACGCGCACGTCGATCTCGGTGTCGCCCACTTTCAGGTTGATGCGCGCGTCCTGGGGCAGGCGGCGCTCGCCAATGTCCATGCTGCAAATCACCTTGACGCGGCTGACCAGCGCGATGGCGAGCGCCTTGGGCGGGCTGACGATTTCGTGGAGCACGCCGTCGACGCGAATCCGGATGCGGAAATGCTCTTCATACACTTCAAAGTGAATATCCGAGGCGCGCTTCTGCACCGCCTCGAGAAACACCAGGTTCACAATCTTGATGACTTCGGGCTGCTGCGCCAGTTCGACCAGGTTGTCGACGTCGCTGACCACTTCCTGCGTGCCCAGTTCCTCCAGGGTCAGCGCGCCGGTGCCCACCTTCTCCTGCAGGTCGATCAGCATGTCCTGGATCGACTCGGTCTCGTAGGAATAGTTGTTTTTCCACGCCACGGCCACGTCGGCCTGGTTGCTCACGGCGCCGCGCACGTCGCAGCCGAGAATCTGGCGCAGGTCGTCGAGGATGCGCAGGTTCAGCGGGTCCGCCATGGCCACGATGAGCGTGCCGCTCACCTCGCGGACCGGGATGATGTTGTAGAATTTCGCGACGTCCGCGGGCACCTTCCGGATGATGTCCTGGTTGATCTTCAACTTGCTGACGTCCACGCGCTCCATGCCGTTCTGGACCGCGAGCGCCTCGACGATGTCCTGCTCCTCGCAATAGCCCATGCGCACGAGCAGGCGGCCGAGCATGTCTCCCGTCAACCGTTGCCGCTGCAGCGCTTCGTCCAATTGCAGCGGGCTGATGACGCCCTGCTCGATCAGGATGTCGCCAAGTTGTCTTTCCGTCGCTACAGCCATGAGCCGACCTTAGTGCGCCGCCGCCGGTTCGCCCGGGGTCTGCGCTTTTGCCGGAATGCCGGGCAGCCCGAGCGCGCGCGCGTTGGCTTCGAACTCGTCCGGCAGCTGGGCCTTCTGGAACACGTCTTCGTATTTGCACACGCCCTTGCGGTACAGGGCAAGCAGATGCTCGTCGAGCAGGTTCATGCCGTACTTGTGGCCGGTCTGAATCGAGGACGTGATACGGTACGACTTGTTCTCGCGGATCAGGTTCTGAATGGCCGGCGTGGTGATCATAATCTCGAACGCGGCTACGCGGCCGAACCCGCTCTTTTTCGGGATCAGCGTCTGCGAAATCACCGCCTTCAGGTTGCCCGCGAGCTGGGTCCGGATCTGTTCCTGCTGGTTCGTCGGGAAGGCGTCCACGATGCGGTCGATGGTGCGCACGGCGCCCGTGGTGTGCAGCGTGGCGAACACCAAGTGCCCGGTCTCCGCGGCGGTAATCGCCGCTTCAATCGTCTCAAGGTCGCGCATTTCGCCGACGAGAATCACGTCGGGGTCCTGGCGCAGCACGCGGCGCAGCGCCTCGGCGAAGGTGGGCACGTCCACGCCCACTTCGCGCTGCGTGATAATGCCCAGTTTGTGCGTGTGGTAGTACTCGATCGGGTCCTCGACCGTGACGATGTGCACGTCGAAGTTGATGTTAATCCAGTCGAGCATCGTCGCCAGCGAAGTGGTCTTGCCGGAGCCGGTCGGACCCGTGACCAGGATCAGGCCGCGCGGCTGATTGATCACCTTCTTCAGGCTGTCGGGCAGGCCGATTTCTTCGAAGGTCATGATCTTGCGCGGAATCAGGCGGAGCACGATGCCCACGTAGCCGCGCTGCTTGAAGATGGAGACACGGAAGCGCGCCACGTCTTCGAAGGCAAAGCCGAAGTCGGCCCCGCCCACCTCCTGCAGCTCCTGCTGATTGTCCACGGACGCGATGCTTTTCATGAGCCGCTCCGTGTCTTCCGGGCGCAACGGGTCATCGCCGAAGAACTGGAGCCGCCCGTGCACGCGGCCCACGGGCGGATTGTCTACCGCGAGATGCAAGTCCGACCCTTCGCGGTCAATCAGCATGCGCAGCAGGCTGACCATTTCATACGCCATGGGAACCTCTCCTTCCTTCAGACGCCGACGACCTGCGGCTTGTGCTGCAGCGTCTCGTCGGTCCGCGTCGCGCGGTTCACTTCCTCGATAGTCGTAATCCCGTTTACCGCCTTGTGCCACGCGTCCTCGCGCATGGTGACCATTCCGGCGAGCCGCGCCCGCCGCCGAATAGCCGCGGCGGACTCGCCGTTCATGATCATGGTACGGATTTCATCGGTGGTCTGCATCAGCTCGTATACGCCGAGACGGCCCTGGTATCCGGTCTTGTTGCAGTTGTCGCAGCCCGCGCCGTGGTACAACTCCAGGTCGGTGACGTCTACGTCCAGCCCCAGCCGCTGGAACTCCCGTTCCGGCGGTGTGTACGGCTCCTTGCAGCTCGTGCAAATCGTCCGGACCAGCCTTTGGGCCAGCACGACGCGGATGCCCGCCGCCACAAGGAACGGGCGCACGCCGATATCGACCAGGCGGATATAGGAACTCGAAGTATCGTTCGTATGCAGGGTCGAAAACACCAAGTGGCCGGTCAGGGCCGCCTTGATCGCGATCTCCGCCGTTTCCAGGTCGCGGATCTCGCCCACCATCACGATATCCGGGTCCTGACGGAAAATCGAACGCAGGGCGCGGGCGAAGTCCCACCCGATGTCGTGGTTAATCTGCACCTGGTTGATGCCCGCGATCTGATACTCAACCGGGTCCTCAACCGTGATGATCTTGCTGTCCGGCGTGTTCAACGTGTGCAACGACGCGTAGAGCGTCGTCGTTTTTCCGGAACCGGTAGGACCGGTGACCAGCACGACGCCCGTGGCGTGATTAAGAATGCGCTCCCACGTGCGCTGGTGCTCCGGGTCGAAACCCAACTGGCCCAGCCCGAGCATGAGCCCGCTCTTGTCGAGGATACGCATCACGACGCTTTCGCCGTAATAAGAGGGCAGCGCGCTCACGCGCAGGTCGATCATCTTCCCGCCGAGCGCCATCTTGATGCGGCCGTCCTGCGGGATGCGCCGCTCCGCGATGTCCATACCGGACATGATTTTCACGCGCGAGATAATCGCGGCCTGGGCGCGCTTGGGCGGGGTCGGCATCTGGTGCAGCACGCCGTCTATCCGGTACCGGATCTTGACATCCGTCTTGCCCGGCTCGATGTGAATATCGCTCGCGCGCAGCCGGAACGCCTCCAGAATCGAGTGGTGCACGTATTGCACCACGGGGTTGTCCGGGTCGTCATCATCCAGGTCGGAGCCCTGAGTCTGCACCAGCGCGGACTCCTCCACGTCAAGCCCGTCCATGCTGATACTGCTCATCGAAATGTCGCTCGCCGAGAAACTGCCCAGGCTCGAAAGGGAACTGTCCAGCGAACTCACGTTCGACATGCTGCTCAACGTGCTCAGGCTGCTCGCGCTACTGACGGTGGACAGCATGTTCTCAACGGTGGACTCCTGCAACCCGTAATACTTGTTGAGGGCGGCGGCGATTTCCTCGGGTGTCGACAGGACGGGCTCGATTTGCCTTTCAAGCAGGCGCGACAAGTTGTCGAGGTTGTTGATATTCGTGGGATCGGCGGTCGCGAGCACGATCTTGGCGCCGTTCTCGCCGATAGGGATAACCCGGTACAGGGTCGCCACGCTGCCGGGCACCAGATTCCGGACGCGTTCGGGTATCTCACGCTCCGATATCTTGACGATGGCAATGCCCAGTTGGTCAGACAGCGCTTCCGTGATGTGACTGCGGCTCAGATACTGCAAACGAACGAGAATCTCACCGATTTTCCGGTGACTCATCGTTGTTTGTTGCTTATGTATCGCCTCGTCGAGCTGATGCTGGGTGATTACCCCCCGTTCCACCAGCCGCTGACCAAAGAGGGTGTAATTTTGCATGCACGGCGCCTCTCGCTACACACACCCTATTTTTACCAGAAAAATGGGGGAAATGTCAATGTAAAAAGTGTGAGTAATTATTGATATTACTGGGTTTACGGCGCGACTTGTCAATAATTTACCTCCGTTCTTGACGCACCGGCACACCTCTTTTTTCGCCATCACGAATCCGGCTGACACTACCCTGCCCAACCGGGGCTGCAAGAGCGCCTGCCAGTCGGCGCGCCCTTACACGCGCCGAACGCAACGAAGTCTCGCACAATGCGCGAACACCCTCCGCCGATAAGACATTCTTGCGCACCTGCAACGGCTTGTCAAGCCTTTTGATCGCGCGGGGCCGCACATAGGCCGCCCCTCGGCGCCCCTGGTCTCCGCGGCCGGCCCGGCCTGCGGCTATAAGATGCTTGACACACGCGCGCCCGAAGCAGGAGCAAGGCGTCACACTTTCAGGGTCAGAAACGTAACGCGGCACTCGAGTCCCTGATTTTCAGGTCCCGGGCCCAGGAAGCTCAGATTGTAGACTACAACGAGCTTTCCGCTGGCGTATACGGAATGCAGGAAATCCACCAGTTCCGGCAGGGACACGTTCTCCATGCTGATATTGACGAGTTCGACGTTTTCCACGCCACGTGGCGGACTCTGGTTCTGGAGCTGGGCGCGCCCGCCGAGTTCCTTCTCCCGTACCACGTCATCGAGAAAGGTCATTAGTTTGAAAGCGGGCCCGCGCTCTTCAATGCCTTTCTTGATCCATTTCTGCGCCTCTACACGCTGCTGTTCATCAAGCCGGGCCAACTGCGCCACCAGGAGATTGCTCTTAAGGGTTTCAACCTCCCGGATGGATTCGCGATATCGCTTGAGCGGCCCGGCGGGCATGTACGAGAGCCATGCCAGCACCACCGTGACGGCAAGGGCGGCGAGCAGCAAGCCGAGGCGGTCGCGCGGGTTGAGTTGGAGCTTACGCATTGCCGCCGCCCTCCTTGCGCTGGATGCTGATCTCGAAGGTGGCCGTGTTTTCCATGCGCACGGACGGCTCCCGCTCGATTTCGAGCGCCTCCGACTGCTTCAACCGTTCAAGGGCCGCATTGAATGTGCCTACGTCGGGTGCCTCACCGCGGATGGTAATCCACGTCTTGCCCTGGCCGGGCTGGCTGATGCGCATTTCGTAAATCGAGATCTCATTGCCGGGCATCTTCTCGCTGATTTCCGCCAGCAAATCCAGGAGCGACGGGTCGCGATAGAGCTGCATGATGTGGTCGGGCACATTAGGCAACCCCTGCTGCTGCAACTGAGTGACTTCATCGCTGATCACAGCGGTCTGCCGGCGCAGTTCGTCCGCCAATACCCCATTCCTCGCGGTGCCTTGGTAGCAGTAATACGTCCAGCCGACCAGCGCCACCAAGGCAAGACAGGCGGAGAACACGGTATGCGCCACAATGCCGCGGATGGCGCCGCGCCAGTCGCGCTCGAAGCGCTTGAAGTCGAACGCGCTGCGCCCGCCCGCCGCGCCAACGGCCACGCCGATGGCCGCCTCCCAGACATTGTCCGCGGCGAGGCAGCCCTCCGGGTCCAAGGCAGCCTCATGCCCCTTGAGCCGGGCGAGCAGCACGGTGTCGCGCACCGGCATGCGCAGCGCTTCTTCGAGGCGCGTCCGCTGTTCGTCGTCGAGTGTCAGCCCGGTGACGTGCAATTCCGTGATTTCGCCGCCGCCGCGCCACTCGGCCAGGAAACCGCGCAACGTGTTCTGGACCTCGCGGACCATGCACGCCGGGTCCTCGCGAAGCTGGCTGGCGGTCCTGGCAATGTGCCGGAAATACGCCAGCGTCTTGTTGTGCGTAACGGCGAGGATAGCACTCTGCTCTCGCACGTGCAGCATGGCATTCAAGCCCTTCAGCCCCCTCCGCCCGGCCTGCCATAGCGCCGTCAGGCCGGCCGCGTCCAGACCGACGGCTTCGGCTTCGACGCCAGCCGCCTGCAGGATGGCCAGTTGCTCATCCAGCAATTCGCGCCGCGAGCCAACGGCCAGCACCTCGGTCTCGCTGCCGCGCTCGGAGACAGTCGTGAAGTCGACCAGCAAGTCGTCGATGGGAAACGCGAGATAAGGTTCAAGTTCAAACGGCACGGCCGCCGCGACGCGCCTGCGGCCCTTGAGCCCGACGCGGAGCGTGCGCACGATGCTGTACATGGTCGGAGCACACAGCACGAACGCCGCGGGGTGGGAACGCAAGCGCCCTGCCACGGCGTCCACCGTTTTCACCAGCGCGTCAAAGCGCTGTTCCGGCGCCTCGTACTCGGCCACCGCTTCGTAGAGTTCGAGCAGTACAGGCGACCGGCCTCCGACTTTCACCACCACGATGCGGACGGTATTGCCTTCGAACTCTATCGCCGCCACTTTCGTCGTAAAGAACATGCGTTACTCCCGGGGCGTTCTTCCCCAGTCCAGACACGGGAACCCGGCCGCGCGCTGCTATCGACACGTCTCCCCAGCCGCTCTGCGCGTCTGCCGCGGCTATTGAATCACTCGCCAATCCAGGATGCGAAACGGGTCCGTAGTCCCGCCGCCCTGAAGTGCTCCCGGGTCGAACGGCGTGCGCCACACGTACGCCTCAATCCGAACCAGGGCGTCATCGAGCATGCCGTCGCCGTAAATGCGAAACACGTTGCTGTCCACGCGGAATATCTCTTCCGAAGTCTGGCCCGTACTGGCGCGCGCCTGCCCACCCGTGCCCGGCTGACCCGGCGTCAGAGGGCCGGTCGCCGGCTGCCCCGGGCTCAGGAACGAACCCGTTCCCGCTTTCTGGCCGGCCTGCGGCACGGGGACAACCCCCGTGCGTGTCCTGCCGCGCCGCTGCTGTGGAAACAGGCTGCTCAGTTCGGACACGCTCGTGATTGGCTGCTCGTTGTACTGATACTCGAAAATCTGCTCAGCCACCAGTTCGGGCGAGAAACTCGTGCCGCCTTCGGACTCGGCACAGGCCGTGAGCACCGAAAGCAACACGTCGTACTCCGCCGTGTTAACGTTCACTTTACCTTCCCAGTCGCCGTGCACGGTCAGATACTCGCTCAGAGGCAGGATTTTGTAGGCTTCCTCTCCTTCGGCCGCCTCCATTTCCTGGACGTGCTCCGGTCTGTCCGTGCCCGTCTGTTCCTGGTTTGGGTCACCGTAATATAACTCGGGCGTGATCCCCTTGATCAAGAGCAACTCCTCGATGCTGTCCATGGGCCCGTTCTTGCAGGGGTAGGGAATCTCCAGGCTCTGGTAGTAGTCGTCTTCCGCGCCTTCCGGGCGCTCTTCGTCGTTGTCGCCGTAATCGAGCCAATCCAGGATGGCATCGACGGGGTCGGTTTCGAGTTCGGGGTCACGCAGCAGGAAGAAGTCGCGCAGCGCCTGCACGAGCCGCTCGTTCTCCTCGGGCGTCCCGCCCTCATTCATGACCAGAAGCGCGTTGAGATTGATCTTGCCGAATTCGTCGGAGATGGTGGTTCGCATGACCGCGTCGTTCATGGGCTTGATCGGCGCCCCGTCCGCCCACGGCACGCCGTCGAAGTAGCTGTCGTATTCGCCCGGCGGCAGCATGGCGGTGCCCAACTGGCCCTGCTGCGTGGTGGTTGCCTGCGGCGTTGCGCGCGGCTGCGCCGTCGTGCCGCGCGCGCCCGCGGCCTGCTGGCTTGCCCCCGCGCTTTCGAGCAGGTCGGCGGCAAGGAGCGCCATGCCCTCGGCAACGGCGGATTTCGCCGCGACGAAGGCCTGGAACCGGTTATCGCCGCTGATCGCGAGCGAAGCATCCACCTGTGCGTCATAGGTGAACTCGACCACCAGCGCGGTCAACACGACGATGAACACGAGGGCGAGCATCAGGGCGACGCCGCGCCGCATTTCCGCAGTGTGTTTCTTCACGGTTTCGTCGTCTCCTCGCGCCGGAAGAGGTCCTGTTCCGCCTGGGCCGCGGCGGCCGGGTTCAATTCGAGGAAAGGCTCGCGCGTGCCCGCGCCCGCGGGCAGCACGTAGGTCATTTCGAAATCAGGGTCTTCCTCGGGGCTGATCCCGGCGGCCTGCTCCGCGTTCCAATCCGCCTCGGACTTGCTGAAGTTGATGCGAATCTTGACCGCCCACGGAATCAGGCCCGAATCCATGGAATTCCAGCTCGTGACCCACTCCTCGCCGTCGAAATAGAGCGCGTCGAACGAACTGACCGGCACGCGCCAGCTCGCGTATTCCTGCTGCCCCGACTCGGACGATTCGAGCATGTCGTCTTCCTCGAGCGTCATGTCCACCGTAAGCGGGGTTTCGCTGTACTCCAGCGCGATGGCCGGTTCGTCCGTCCATTCCGAAGATTCTTCCGTTTCAATCCCGGTCAGGCCGGTGCCCTCCTCCGCGCTCTCCTCCACGACCTGGAAAGTGACCACCTTCATGACGCCGGGCAGCGATTGGCTGCCGCTCAACGGCGCCGCCGAACAGAAACGCAGCTTGTCGGCGGGGCCGCCGGGGCCGGTCAGGTCCTCGCCCAGCACCTGATAGGCCTGCACGGTAACGGCCGCGTCCGCGTGCAGGCAGGGAATGGTCTGGTTGAAGTTGCGCAGCAGAAACTGATGCAGCCGGATATTCTCGGCGACGCCGCGGGCCACATCGGACGCGCGCGTCACGCTGCTGAAACTGACGTAGATGATCGAGACGATGACGCTCAGGATCGAGATGGCCACCAGCAGTTCGAGCAGGGTGAACCCGCGCCGGGGTTTGTGCGCCCGGGCGGTCATCGGGCCGATTCCTCCTGAACCTCGGCGCTGGGATTGTAGGTCAGGAACGAAATCAGCCGTTCCTCGCCGTCCGGCGCGCGCACGGAAACGTTTACTTCATACAATTGGACGAGTTCGTCCTCGCCGACGAGCGACGCCTCGAACGACCAGGTGTATTCGGGGTACCGCATCCCGAAATCGCCTTCCTCCGCGAGCGTTCCGGCGAGCACCTGCAGCTCCGCGTGGTTCATGGTGCGTTGGAGCAGTTCCCGGATCAGGGTCTCACTGCCCGCCGTGTCATAGAGCTTGAGCGCGCTGAAATGCGCCTGCAGCAGGATGAACAGGCTCATGCCGAGAATGGCCAGCGCGGCCATGACCTCGATGAGCGTGAAACCTCTGGCGCCGTGGTGTCTCATGAAAAGGAGAGTTTGCCCCTGTACGATTTCGCGCCACCCAGCAGCGGGTCCCAGACGACCGTGTAATAGTCGCCGTCCTCGTTGACGAAATAGAACACCACGGTCGAAGCGAGGCCAAGCGGCGACAGCTCGATTTCGACCACGCCCTTGTTGTGGGCGGCGCCGTCGACCTCGACGGATTCCAGGTAGACCCCCTCGGTGATCTTCGCGCGCTGGAAGAGCGGGTTGTCCAGTTCCATTTCGACCGGCTGATTCGACTCGTCCAGCTGGAACTCGTATCCTTCGAAGAGGTCGATTTCTTCGAGGAAATCCTCGTGCTTGACGTTCTTCGCCCGGGCCATCGTGGCGCGGCGCGCGAAGGCGTCGAACTTGTCGCTCATCTGCTTATCGGCGGCCGCGGAATCGAAGCCTTCCGGGACTTCGCCGAAATCCTCGAACGTGGCCATATAACGGTCGAAATCGCTGGCGCCTCCCGGCAGCATCCTGGGCGAAGTGCCGCGCGCGCCAAAACGCTCGGCCATTTCCGGGGCCATGTCACGCATGGACCCCAGCATTCCGAGCATGTCTTCGGGCATCTGGCCATAAGCGTCGGCCGGCTGTTCCGGCTCCGGCACAGCCCAGCGCACGGCGGACATTTCCTGGGCCTTGAGGTCGATGCGAACGGTGATGTCCTGCTGCAACATGACGGCTTCGGCCATGACGCCGCGCCCATAATTCGCCATGTGTTTCGCCGCGCGCTCGAGTTGCGTAAACGCGATCGCCGGGTAGAAATTCGGGAAAGTCACGGCGGCGATGACGCTGATCAGCGCCACGACCACGAGCAACTCGATAAGCGTGAACGCGCCTTCGGACCTCGTCCGTGATGGGCGTGCAGTTTTCATGTCGTCATTCCTGAAAGAACCCGCAGCGGCGCGCACCTGCCGCCGCCGCAAGCCTGCGAAGATGCGAAGACAGACCCTGCGCTCACTTGATCGAATCGTTGGCGATATCCGCGTTTTCGCCTTCGCCGCCCGGCGTGCCGTCGGCGCCATAGGAGATGATACGGAACGTCGCGCCTTCGACCTGGTACACGTACTTGTTGCCCCACGGGTCGGCCGGCACCTCGCTCTTGTCCAGGTAGCTGCGCTTGGGATTGTTGATGAGCGTCTCGAGGTCGGGCGGGAACTTGCCGTTCTCGAGCTTGAACATAATGACCGCGTCCGCGAGCGACTTGATCTCGGTCTTGGCGGCGGCAATGCTGCCTTCGCCGAACGCGCCCAGGACGTTTACGCCCACCACGGCGGCCAGAATCGAGAGGATCGCGATAACCACCATAAGCTCGATGAGAGTGAAGCCGGCCATCTCGTGGCCTTTCCGATGTTGCCGCGTGCTTTGCATAGGTTCAGCCTCCGATGTTGGTGCTCATGTTCAAGATGGGCAATAGAATGGCGAGCACCAGGAACCCGACAAATATGCCCATCACGATTATTATAACCGGTTCCAGCAGTCCGACGAGCGCATCCACGGTGAGACGGACATCGTCGTCGTAGGTGTCCGCCACCTTGACCAGCATGTTCTCCAGTTCGCCACTGCGCTGGCCCAAGTCGATCATGTGGATCATCATAGGCGGGAAGATGCCCGTTTCCTTCAGGGGCACGGCCAGGTCGCGCCCGCGCCGCACGCCGCTTTTCACGTCCTCCATGTATAGCTGGATGTGCCGGTTGTCGATAACGGTGTTGACCACATCGAGCGCGCGCAGCATGGTAAGCCCGCTCTGAAGCATCGTGCCGAGCGTCCGGGACAGCCGCGCGCAGATCAGCTTCAGATGCAGGTTTCCATACAGGGGAAACCGCAGTTTCCAGCGGTCCCAGCGCTTGCGGCCTTCCTCGCGGGAAATCCACAGACGCCACAACAGAACAACGCCGAATATGGCCAGCACGATGACGGGGGAGTACCGCGCCAGGAACTCGCTCGAATTGATGAGAATCTCGGTGAGGACGGGCAATTCCTGTTCCTGTTTCTCGAAAATGAGCTTGATACGCGGCACGATGACCAGCATCAGGAACACGATGATGCCCAGGGCGAACAGAGCCATGAACGCCGGATAGGCTAGCGACGAGGCAATTTGGGATTTCAGCTTGGCCTGGCGGTCGAGGATGTCGGCGAGGCGGAACAGCACCTGTTCCAGAGTGCCGCTCATTTCCCCGGCGCGCACCATATTCGCGTAGAGCGTGGAGAAGATGCGCGGATGCTCCTCGATGGCGTCGCCGAGCCCCGCGCCGCTGTTCACCTTGTCCCGCACCTCGAAGATGATGCTCTTCAATCGGGTCTTGGAGGTCTGCTCGAGCAACGCGCTCAACGCTTCGATCAAGGGCATGCCGGCCTGCAGCAGGGTCGCCAACTGGCGCGTCATCAGGGCGAGGTCGCGCGAGGACACCCCGCCGCGGGCGCGCTTTGCGCGGCGCACACTGCGCGCGGTCATGTCGACCTCGACCCGGTTGCTCTCGACGATCTCGGTGGGGTACAGACCGAGTTCGCGCAGCTTGCCGCGGGCCGCCGGCAGCGTATCCGCGTCGACCACGCCGCGCGTCTTCTTGCCCGTGCCTTTTTCTATGGCGGTGTACTCGAATACGGGCATTGCGCTACGTTACTTCCTCGACGAGGTCGTCCCGCGTGATGCGCAACACTTCCTCGATGGTCGTCAGGCCGCGCAGCACTTTCTGGGCGCCGTCTTCGCGGAGCGTGCGCATGCCGTCCTTGCGGGCCTCGCGCTTTATCACGTTCGAGTCGGTGCCTTCGAGGGCGAGCGACTGGATGTGCGGCGTCATGACCAGCAATTCGAAGATGCCGGTCCGGCCCAGGTAGCCGCGGCCCGAGCAGGCCTCGCAGCCTTTTCCCTGCCATGCGCGGAGTTCGCCGTATTTCTCGGTTGACAGGCCCAAGTCGCGGAAACTCTCCGCCTCGGCCGCGCACTCCTGGCGGCAGTGCTGACAGATTCGCCGCACAAGACGCTGCGCCTGGATCGCGATGGTCGAGGACGTGACGAGAAACGGTTCGATGCCCATGTTGACCAAGCGCGTGATGGCGCCCGCGCTATCGTTCGTGTGCAGCGTCGAAAACACGAGGTGCCCGGTCAACGACGCCTGCACGGCCATTTCCGCGGTTTCGTGGTCGCGGATTTCGCCGACGAGAATGATGTCGGGGTCCTGGCGCAGAATGCTGCGCAGCCCCGCGGCAAACGTCAGCCCAATCTTCGGGCGCACCTGGATCTGGCCAATGCCGGGAATCTGGTATTCGATGGGGTCCTCGACCGTGATGATGTTCTTATCGGTCGAGTTGACGCGCTGCAGCGCGGCATAGAGCGTGGTGGACTTGCCCGAACCCGTGGGCCCCGTGACCAAGATGATCCCGTGCGAATTCTGGATCAGCTTGTCCATGTGCTTGTGGTCGCGCTCATCCATGCCCAGTTCCTCGAGACTGAGCAGGAAGCTGCCCTTGTCGAGGATACGCATGACGACCCGTTCCCCATGGGCGATAGGGATGATCGACACGCGGATATCGATTTCCTTGCCGCTCAGGCGGATCTTGATGCGGCCGTCCTGCGGCAGCCGGTGTTCGGCGATGTTCAGGTTCGCCATGATCTTGACGCGCGAGACGACCGCCGCCAACTGCGCGCGCGGCACGTTGAATTTCTCGTAGAGAACGCCGTCGATCCGGTACCGCACGCGCACTTCTCGCTCGAACGGCTCGATGTGGATGTCCGAAGCGCGCTCCTTGATCGCACCGGAAATGACGAGGTTGATCAGCTTGATGATGGGCGCTTCGTTCGCAAGGTCCAGCAGGTCGCGTTCGGATTCCACGGTGTCCAGACTGTGGACGGTGGTGCCTTCGCCCCCTTCGACGGTGAGACTGTCAATCATATCGGCGGCGTTTTCGCCGGCCTGATCGAAATAGGCGTCGATGATGTGCTGGATTTCCTCTTTCCGGCACAACACGGGGACAACCGGCCCGCCGAGCAGGAGGCGCAGGTCGTCGAGCGGCAGCAGATTGACCGGGTCATTCACGGCCACGTAGTAGGCGGCGCCGTTCTGCTTATACGGCACCATGTGATATTCGCGAATGAAGTTGATGGGTGCTTTCGTCGTCAGCGCCGAATCGATGTCGCCCTTGATTGACGTTACATAAGGAATGTCAAACTGCTCGCTCAGCGCGAGGAGGATGGCTTCCTCCTCGACATAGCCCAGGTCGAGCAGAATCTCGCCTATCCGCTTCGGCCGGAGTTTCTGCAGTTCGAGCGCTTCCTGGACCTGCTCGAGATGGATCCGCCCGTCGCGGATAAGGATTTCGCACAACTGCAGTTCTTGACCCGTACCCATCCGTTACCTCTTGATGTCGCCCCGGCCGAACCCGGTCGCCGGCCCGGCGCCAACCAGCGCTTCCGTGCGCTGGGAGGTCGGGCGATGTTCCGTGCGCTGCTCATGCTTGCGCTTGATGCGCCGGAAGAAGCCTTTCTCGAACAAGACGTCGATGTTCGCGTCGCGGTACTCGGCCACTTTGTATTGCGTAACCCGGTTCAGGTCGATGCCTTCCTTCACGATGTGCGGCGTAACCAGCACCACCATGTTCCGCTTGTTGCGGGTCTGCGACTTGGACTGGAACAGCCAGCCCACCAGCGGCAGGTCGCCCAAGTACGGCGATTGCGTGACCTTGCGGCTCTTGTTATCGCGGATCAGGCCCGCGATCACCGCCGTGCCGCCGTCTTTCACGACCACGCGATTGGTAATGAGCGACTTGTTCGTCGTCGGCCCCAGGATATCGACCGTGCCGACCTGCTGCGCGTCGAGGTCCGATACCTCGATCTCGAGATTGAGGGCAACGTAGTCACCTTCGCTGATTTGCGGCGTTACCTTGAGCTTGACGCCAACCTCTTCGCGCTGCACGCGCGTGAACCCCGTCGAAATCAGGTCGCCTTCACCGCTCGTGCGCGGACTGGACGTGCCCACAACGAACGGCACTTCCTGGCCGACGACGATGGACGCCTCCTCGTTGTCCACCGTGAGCAGGCTGGGCTGCGAGAGCACCTCGACGTCCGTAAGCTTCTCGATGGCCTGGAACAGGAGCGGCACGAAGGGCAGCGAGAACTTCTTGCCGTTGAACTCGAACGAAATCTCGTCGAAGACGCCCGTAGTCAGGCCGCCGTTCGCGCCCAGCCCGAGCAGCGCCGCGCCTGCCGCGATGCCCGACTCGGGACCGACGACGATGCCATTCGCGGCCTGCGCCGTGCCCGCGAGCGCGGCGTAAATCTGCGAGATGTTCGCGGTGCTCGTCAGCCCGAAACCGTCTTCGCCGGTGATCGTCGCCGCGTCCACGGTTAGTCCGTAGTCATCCGAGATGGTCACGTCCATGACCACGGCGTCCACGTGCACCTGCCGCGGGGGAACGTCCAACCGGGCGATAAAGACCTCGAGGAGCTTGTAGTCCTGAGGCGAAGCCACGACGAGCAGCGAATTCGTCTGGTCATAGCGCGTAATCTGAATCTTCTGCTCGAACGGCTGCACCTCCGACGCCTGCGCCGGGGCCGCGCCGCCCCCACCGCCGCCACCCGCGCCGCCCGGGCCGCCGCCGCTCGCCGCGCGCGGAGCCGTGCCGATCACGCCCTGAAGCGCTTGCTCGACCTGCTCCGCGTCGGCATGCAGCAATTCATATATGTGCAGGTTGTTCGCCTCGTACGGCGTCGGGGTATCGAGACGCTTCACGAGGTCGCGGACACGCTCCATCATCCCTTCCGAGGCGACGACGATCAGCGCGTTCAGCCGTTCATCGGGCACCATGCGCAGCACTTCCTCGCGCGTTCCGATGACTTGCGAGGGCGTCGCGCCCGGGACCGTGGGGCGGACCGTGCGCGTCGGCCGCGTCGGCACGGGCGCCTGGACCATCGGCGCGCCGGGTTGCGGCCGCCCGGTAGCGCCTGCGGTGTCAAGCAACACCTGTTCGACCTGCTGCTGCAGCACTTCGGCGCGCGTGTATTCGAGGGTGAAGATCTCCATCGCGGTCTCGAAGCCGGGGATGTCCACTTCTTCGACGAAAGAGAACATGCGGCGCAAACCGTCCGCCGTATCCGTAATGATCAGGGTTTGGGTCGGCACGTACACGTCGATTCGCGCGTTCTTGGAACCAAGGCGCGCGAGGATGGTGGACAGGTCGGTCGCATCGGCATATTTGACGGCGACGATGTGCGTGGAAAGCGTATCGTAGGTCTCCGGCACCTTCTCGGCGCCCCGCTGCAGCGGCGTCTTGTCCGAAGGAATAGCCTCGGGCGTCGGGAGAATCTTGACCAGCCTGCCATCCAGCGTTTCCACCATCGAAAAACCGCGCGAGGCAAGGATGGACTCGAGCACTTCGTACGCCATCTCGGGCGGAATCTTGCTGTGCGTGATGACAGTCACCGGCGTCGACCCGATGTTCGGGTCCAGGTCGAAATTCTTGCCGGTTGCCGCGGCAATCGAGGCAATTACGGCGGACAGTTCGGCGTTATCATAACTGAAGTCAATCGGTTCGCCGGGCGTTTTCCCGTCCTTGTCTTCCAGCGACGGCGTCGCCGTGCTGACCGTTCCGGGCGTGGCCCTAGGCGCCCCCCCAGGCGTGGGGCGGGGCCCCGACGGCAGCACACGCTGCGGCCGTGTCGGCGAGGGCCTCGTCGGACGCGGGCGCGGCGTGGGCGGCGGTTGAACATAGGGTTCTTCGGGCTGCGTTATCTCCTCTGGCGGCAGCGGCTCGGCGGGCGGCACCTCCTCAGGCACGGGCGGCGGCGCCACTTCCGGAGGCACGCCGGGCTGCACCGGTTCCTGAGGCGGGACGTACTCGCCTTCGACCACCTCGGTCTGTTGCGCGTCGCCGCCGACGTACAACACCTCGCCGGTCGCCTCGTCGTAGACTACTTCCTGCTGCTGTGCTTGCGCCGTCAGGCCCGAGAGCCCCGCCGCCATAAGCACCACAACCCAGCGCGTCCCATACATTCTCCGCACGGTTGTCCCTTCCTGCTGACGCCGTGTAAACACCCGCAATCTCGAACAACAACAACCCCGGACATCCCAGGGTACCGCACCCCGGCCCGTCTAGTGTATACGGAACTGGCAAGTGCGCGCCATGCGCCGCGTATCCCGGGCGGGTCACTCCAGCCGGTACGCGATGACCATCGGCTTGCCATTGCGCAGAATGCCGATGCGAAACGCGGAGGCGCTCCTGTAGCGCTGGAACAGTTCCATAACCTTCTGCTCGCTGTCGATCTGTTCATTATTGATCGACTGCAGCACGTCGCCGTCCTGGAGGCCCAGCTTCTGCGCCATTGGCACCTGGCTGATGTTCTGCGCGGTCAAGCCGACCACGTTGCCCGAGGCATCGCGATAATACTCGGGGCGGATGGTCGTCACCAGTTCCGCATAGTTCTCATAGAGTTCCTGCAGGAACTCCTCGCGATTCAGCGTGATCTGAGCGTACCCGCCATCCGTCTCGTTCTCCAGACCCTCACCTGACGGGTCCGGAGTCACGGGCACCGGGGCGGGCTCTTCGGGCGGCGAACCGAAGAGTTGAACCCACTCCTCCACGCCCGGTTCCGGGCCGGTTTCCGCCGCGGCCTCGGAAACACGGTCCGTATCGACCGCAACCAGGAACGCAAGCATCCGCCGCACCCCTTCCGCCGTGTCGGTGAGAAAAAGCGCCTGCGCGGGCGCGTACACGCCTACGCAAGCCCGGCCCGTTCCGCGCCGTTCCAGCAAGTCCGCCATGTCAGCGGCTTCCACGTGTCGCGTAACGACAATGTGGGTCTCCAACTCGCCTGCCCCCGGCGCGGCGTCGTCCCCGGGCGCGCGCGGCAGCACGCGCACGGAATGCCCGTCGTGCGACCGCACCGTGGCGTACCCGCGCGCGCGCAAGAGTGATTCCACCAGCGGCGATATGGCCTCCCGAGGCACTTCATCATGTGCATGGATTGTGATGGGGAGGTCTTCGGCAGCTGGATCGAGGACGTAATCGCTGTCCAGTAAGGGGCCCAGCGTGTCCATAACGCTGCGCAACTGCGCCATTTCATAAGAGAACTGAAGGTCCGATGACGGCACGGTCTCCGATGCTTCCGCCACAATACCCGGCGGCGCAGACAGAAGCTTGGGCGCGAGCGTTCCCCCCGGTTTGCCGTTTTCAGTCTGCGAAGAATCGGGCGGCATAGGCGCGACGGCGTCGGGAACCGCCGCACCCGGCGGATCAATTCGCCCCTCCGTTCCGCCGCCTTGCGGCATGGGCGCGACCGCGTCGGTATCCGCCGCACCGGCATGTGGAAAGCAAGAGGCGGCTATCAGCAACGCCGCCGTCACCAGTTTTCGATAGATGTCTGGCAATGCCGTGCCTTCTCGTTGACGCCCATCGCCCCCGGCGCGCGCGCCGGGCCCGTATCTATGGCCACCGGGGCTCCAAGTCGCGTCCGTTGTTATTCCAGTCTATACGTAATGATCTGCGGTCTGCCGTTGCGCAGAATGCCGATGCGAAACGCGGAGGCGTTCCTGTAGCGCTGGAACAGTTCCATAACCTTCTGCTCGCTGTCGATCTGTTCATTATTGATCGACTGCAGCACGTCGCCGTCCTGGAGGCCCAGCTTTTGCGCCATCGGCACCTGGCTGATGTTCTGCGCGGTCAGGCCGATCACGTTGCCCGAGGCATCGCGATAATACTCGGGGCGGATGGTCGTCACCAGTTCCGCGTAATTCGTGTACAGGTCCTGCACAAATTCCTGCCGGTTGACCGTGATGCGGTCCGAACTGCCGTCCGGGGCGGCGCCGGCTTGCGCGGTTTTTACGGGACGCGCGAGCGCGGCGTCGGGTTCGGGCTCGTCCATCTTCAGCTCTTCGCGCACGGGAGGGTCTTCCTGATGGTTCAACAGGATCACCCTGCGGGGATACACCTCGACCAGGTTCACATCGCCGCGCGTCTCGTCGTGAATGACTGGCCTATTGATCAAATAGGCGCGGCCCGCATCGCGCTCGTCGAGATTCATGATGATCGCCGAGGCGGTGGGGTCGGTGGGCGAGGATGCCGTGGTTCCCACCAATTGGAGATTGAACTTCGTCGGCTCGATGGGCCCTTCAACCACCGGCCCCGGGTCTACCGCCTTGGCAGGGTCAAAACTGCCCGCCGCGCCGAAAAGCCCATGATTGATGATCGCGTCATAACGGGCACGGTCGCCGACCGGGGAAGGCGCGGCGCCGTTGTCCGCGGTCGCGGCCGGCAGTTCCGGCATCGCGAGGACGGGCGGCGCCTCGAGCAGTTTCATGCCCACAATGAGCGCAGTGGCCACTACAATCACGGCCAACGCCAAGTCAACCAACACGAAAATCTGACGTATAAACAGCCCGCGGATCATGCAAACGGCTTGCTCCGTGCAGCGAGGCCCGCCCGCTTCTCGCCGGGGCAGGTCTGCCCTTCCGGCCATTGCGTGGTGGGACTCCGCATACTACACAAACCCTGGATACACAACGACTTTGCGACCTCTGAGGGAAACGCTTCCATACGGTCAAGGGTTGACAGGAAACAAGGCAGCAGATACCCGCCATTCCGAACACAGCAACCCCGGTCACGTGTAGTTTAGCTGAATGTTCCGGCGGATAGCAATGAAACGAAGCGCCCTGAAAGAGGGGCGCTATCCCGGCTCACCCATGCCACACCGGAAACGTTCGCGAGAGAGAGAAACGCCCGGACCGGGCCGGGCATAATTGGCAACGGGAAAACCGGAAGCGGCTTCAGGGTTGCGCCGCTTCCGCCGCTTGCTGTCGGACGATACCGCGCAGGTACTCCTGAGTTCAACATTGGGACACCCGATCAAGTGAAAAGGTCGTAGAGCCGGCGCTGTTCCTCGTCCATCTGCAGCAACGTCCGGCGTTCTTTCGGGTCGTTGGGCAGGCGGAAGGTCATCTCGTA
>JAGMZX010000081.1:0-15497 GCA_018005585.1 Candidatus Hydrogenedentota bacterium
CGCGCTGTGCGACGTGGACGATGAATATGCCGCAAAGACGTTCGCCGCCTATCCGAACGCGGCGCGCTATCGCGATTTCCGCGTGATGTTCGAGAAGGAGGACAAGAACATCGATGCGGTCATCATCGCGACGCCGGACCACACGCACGCGGTAATCGCGATGGCCGCGATGGGCCTGGGCAAGCACGTGTATTGCCAGAAACCTTTGGCGCACAGTCTGCACGAGGTGCGCGCCATCACCGAAACCGCGCGCGAGTGCAAGGTGCAGACGCAGATGGGCAATCAGGGGCATTCTTCGGAGCAGATTCGCCGGTTGTGTGAGTGGATTCAGGACGGCGCCATCGGACCGATTCACGAGGTGCATGCCTGGAGTGACCGGCCCGTCGGCGGCGACCCGTGGTCGGACTTTCCGGTCATGGCGCGTCCAGCGGAGACACCGCCCGTTCCCGAGACGCTTGATTGGGATCTCTGGCTGGGTCCGGCGGAGTTCCGGCCGTATCATCCGATCTACCACCCGATGTCGTGGCGCGGCTGGTTCGCGTTTGGCACGGGCCCCTTGGGAGACATGGGCTGTCACATCCTCGACCCGTCCTTCTGGGCGTTGAATCTCGGGCACCCGGAAAGCGTTCAGGCAACGACCACGCACTACGAGCCTGAAGTGAGCAGCGAGACGTATCCGCGCGCCACGATCGTGCGCTACCGGTTTCCCGCGCGCGGAAACATGCCGCCCGTGAGCCTCACCTGGTATGACGGGCGGCTCCTCCCCCCCATTCCGGATGTCTTCGAGCCGGACCAGCGCCTCGGCGGCAATGGCGCGCTGCTCATTGGCGAGAAGGGCGTCATCATGCACGGTTCGCACGGCGCGGGCGGGCTGCAACTCTTTCCCAAGGCGCTCGCGCGCAACTACAAAGAGCCGCCGCAGACGCTGCCGCGCGTCAAGCCGGGCAATGGCGCTCACGAACAAGATTGGATACGCGCCTGCAAGGACGGCCATCCTGCGAGCGCGAATTTCGAGTACGGCGGCGCGCTGACGGAGATGGTCTTGCTCGGCGTGCTCGCCATGCGCATGAAAGACCGTCGCCTCGAATGGGACGGCGCTTCGCTGCGCATCACGAACGACGATGAGGCCAATCAACTTGTCAACCCGCCCTACCGCGAGGGATGGGCGCTATAGAGCGCGTGAATTGGATTTCGACAACCATTCGACGTGCGAAGCGGACCGGGGACTGCCACAAGCGAGCGAGTCCTCGAAGCGAAACGTGGCTGTCCCCAATTTCACACCTCATCGTCTTGACGGTGGGGAACAGGCGCGTCTCGCCCGGGAAGCGCACGGTCGCTTGTGCTAGTCCCCGAACTCCTCAAGGCAGAGGGGGCGCCGTTTCTGCGGTGCCGATGCGCGTAGTTGACAAATCTGCAGTGGTACTGCGGAAAATCTGCAACGCCAAGCCGCATACTGATAGGGAATTCGACGTCCGCGAATCACAATGGCAATTGCAGCAACGTTCTTACTTCGATCTCCCGAGTACTTCATGAAGGCTGCCAATACCAATTGCCTTCACGCCTGGTTTTAGTGCTCCAAGTTCCGTTTTCGTCCCGCTTGGCTGATGCACGACGTAACCGTGAGTCGTGTATTTGCTCATGCCGCGGGCGAGCCGTGTGATGGGCCCAGCCATGTCGGGCGTGGGTGTGCGCGAGGCCTTGGCTTCGATCAAGGCGAATTTGCCAGTGCCCACGGGAACCACAAAGTCGACTTCCAGGCCTTGCTGGTCGCGGAAGCAATAAAGCGCTTTCGCGTGGCCGGAGTGCACCTGTTGTTTTACGATTTCCGCAGCGACAAACCCCTCGAATACCGGGCCGTGGAAGACAGATTCCCGCAGCGATTTCTCTGAGGTCACTCCGAGTAGATGGCAAAGCACGCCAGAGTCCACAAAGTAGACTTTCGGCGATTTAACAATACGCTTTCCGAAGTTCTCGTAGAACGGCGGTACGAGAATGATTTGTCCCGTAATCTCCAATATGCTCAACCACTGCGTAATTGTCGGCACGGAAACACCCAAAGGCGCGGCAAACTCGGTCTTGTTCAACATCTGTCCGCACCGGCTTGCCAAGAGCGCAAGAAAACGCCGGAACGTGCCCAAGTCTCGTATGGAACTTACGGCCCGTACATCGCGTTCAAGATAGGTCTGAACATACGACCGCAGCCAGACCTCCGCGACCGAGGGGCTCTGGATGACTTCAGGAAACCCGCCTTGAACGAGTGATACCTTCGGCGACTCGCGTACCGAGAGGGGCAATAACTGGAAAACGGCGGCCCGGCCCGCCATGGACTCGGTCACACGTTTCATCAGAGGCGCTTCTTGAGACCCGGTAAGCAGCCAGGCGCCCCGTGCCTTACCCTTCAAGTCGATGCGCGAGCGAATGTAATTGAAAAGTTCCGGCACATTCTGTATTTCGTCGAGAATGACTGGGGGCGAAAGTTCATCCAGGAACCCATTCGGGTCGGAACGGACGCGACTTGTAATGTCTGGGTCTTCGAGCAGTACATGCGCCGCCTTTGGAAACAGATGACGCAGGAGGGTCGCCTTGCCCGCGCGGCGCGGACCGGTCAGAATGATTGCCGGGAAGTGGCGCGCAGCCTTCAAGAGGTCCTTTTCCAGAAATCGCGTTACATATCGCATGTTGAGAATTCTAAAGTATCACTTTAGAAAACTCAAGGCCTTCCTGTCGCCATCACGACGACAGGAAGGCCGAGTTTTGCCAAAATTTGTTACGCTTCCTCGACGACCTTGTAGCCCATCGCGTCCGCGAGCGCGAATGCCGGCTCCTTGAGATCGCCGTAGAAGGTGACGCGGTGCCAGCCCCACTGGTCCCACTGCGTGAATAGTTTCTCGATGTCACCGACGGGCTCCGCACACAGCTTGGTGCGGCACGCGCGGTCATCCGGGTCATTATCCACGGCCTTGCCCTGGTGGAAGAGAATTTCCTTACGTTCCGGCGCGATTTCGAGCGTGGTCGTCATGTATCCGACGGGGACCACCGAGCGTACCGACGCGCCCTGCCGGTCTTCCGAATGGCTCATGATCTCGAAGGGGTTTGTGGGACCCTGCGGGCCAAATACGCGGTTGGAGGCTACGCAATGCGCGTAGATGATCTGCCTCTTCGCCGTATCGATGACCGGGTCTGAGATGTAGCCCGGCCGGCCCTGCGTCAGCGCGGTAAAGGCGACCATCGTGGCGGTCGAGCGCACGTCGCACTCGCATGCGCCGATCAAGCCCTCGTTGTTCAGCTCGTGGAAGCCGAGACACGGATACGCGTGAATATGGCCGCCGTAGAAACCGCCAAGGCAGTTGATTGTGATCGCATTGGCTCCATATTTCTTCAATACGGCCTTTTCGCCCAGATACATGGCTGCGGAGGTTTCGAGCGTTTCGCGCGATACCTCCGTGACCGCGGACGCGTTCTTTTCCCACATGTCCGCGACGGCGCGCGCTTCGTCCTTGTCGGCGGATTCCCATGCATCGTTCAGTTCCGAGAACGCGACCCGCGTCACGGGAATGCCTGCGTAGTCGTCGCTGGGGCCGGATTCCTGGTCCCTCACGGCGAGAATACGCGACTCCTTCATCTTCGCCAGACAGTCCGCCGCCGAAAGACACGCCAGCGTGTCGGGCACACATGCGAGATCGCCGACCTTGGGCGTGTTTTCCATGCGGACGCGGGCCGTCGCAGCCACGAAATCGCTTAGGGACCCGCCGCGTTTGACCACGTCAAAGCACTTGACCGCCGCGATGAGGTCTTCCATATTGGAGGAGGCCACAAACCCGACGTTCTGCGCGCCGCCCCGCAGGAATGCGGCCGTGTACACGAGAAAGCCGCCGCTGCCGCCAAACTGGAAGTCGGCATAGAGCACGGGCTTGCCGGAGGTCGCAATCGTTTGAACTACCTGGTTCCACGCGTTCATTTGGTACACGAGGTAACCGTCGATGTTGGCCGAGGCGTCCTCGCTGAGAATGTTCTTGGCTTGTGCCTCGCCCGTTGCCGTCGTGGGAAGAAACTCACAGTCGGGGACGGCATTCGCGAGAGTCGCGTTAATCCGGTCCATCACCGGCCGGAATTCAAACCCGACATTCGGCCAGTCCGGACCGGGTTGCGTTTCCGCGTGCAGCGCGTAAACCACACGGACGCGCGTTTTCCCGCCAGTCTGAGCGGCACGTGCGGGTGCGGGCACCGTCAGCAGGCCCATTGCGCCTGCACACGCGGCGCAACCCGAAGCCAGGAATCCCCGCCTCGTCACCGCACACCCCCCGCAACCAGTCAGCAGATGATTTCCCTTCATGAATATGACCCTTTCCACTTGTGTTCCGCTTACGGCCAACAGCGCGGGCCGCGCCGCACCCATAAATCTACACCCCCGGGGCCTGTATTTTCACATCGGCTTTTTTGCCTTCTTGACATGGGGTGACGCCGTTGAACACCATGCGGCATGGATAAAAAAGGGAGTCTCGCATGATGACACTAGTTCTGCGCACCGTTTGTACCGCCGTTTTCTTCTTTTCCGGATTCTCATGGCTGGCTTTCGGGGACGCCCCGGCGGCGCCGCAGCGGCTCTGGAAACCGGTCGCCGACGAGGTATTCCTCCAGGAGGCCGTGCGGAAGATAGCGGCGGACCAACCCATTGAGGCACTCGCGATTCTCAATGACACGCTGTATGCCGTCCAAGGTGGGGATATCCGCGTGTTGCGTGGTGATGCGCTTCAGGAAACCAAGGGCGCCCCCGCCGGAGTTTACCGGTTGCGCGCTCTGGAAGGCGCGCTGTGGGCCGCCTCGAAAGACGGCGCCTACCGGCTGGAAGATGGTGCTTGGACGTGCGTGGATAAACGGGCCTTTACCGATTTCTGCGCGCACCTCGGAAACGTCTACGGGGCGACTCCCGAGGCGATCTTCCGCTATGAAAACGGTGCGTTCGTGGACGCAAAACCGGGGGGCGGCTATCTGTCCAGTGATTCGACGATGGTCATGGAGGATTTCAGCCAAGTGCTGGCCGACCCGGTCGAGATCGGCCCGATTCAACGAATCGTGTCATACAGCGGCACGCTGTACCTGTTGAATCCCGGCCGGCTTGCGCTTATCGAGGGCGCAACCTTTGTCGAGGACCCCGTGGATTGGGGCGCGATGCCGTCTCGCAACACGCGCGACATGCTCTCGCTGGGCGGTTGTCTTTACGTGGCGACGGACCGCGGGGTGGCGGTGTTGCGCGGCATGGCGCTGACGGCGCTGCAGGGAAAGGACGGTCTGCCCTACGAGGACACAACATGCCTCGCGCAGGGTTTCGATGGCGACCTTTGGATCGGCACGACCCGCGGCGCAATTCGCTGGACAGCGGACGGATTCCATTACTTTGGGGCCGATCACTGGCTGCCTGATGACCACGTTCATGACATCGCGGCCGCCAGTCACGTGGTCTACATCGCGACGGGCAAGGGCCTCAGCATTCTCTCCTATGAGCCCTATACGCTCCTGAAAAAGGCGGCCTATTACGAACGCGAACTCGAAGAATGGGGACATAAACGGCTCGGGTTCGTGCACAAGCTGTACTGGAGCGATGCGGAGAACGGCTGGATTCGCGAGGTCAGCGATAACGACGGCGGCCACACGGCGCATTATTTGGCGGCCATGTCGTACAAGTTTGCGGCAACCGGCGACGAGCGCGCCCGCGCGGAGGCGGTGGATGCGTTCCTGGCCATGGTCTGGCTGGAGGAAATCACGCCAAAGGAAGGATTCATCGCAAGGTCGATCTGGTCAGTGCAGGGCGACAAGGGGGAACGGGGCCGGCACGGCTCGGGGGGCCTGCCCGCGAAGTGGTACCCCACGGACGACGGGCTCTGGTACTGGAAAGGCGACACTTCGAGCGATGAAGTGAACGGGCACATGTACTCCGTTTCCATTTTCCACGACCTCGTGGCGCAGGGACCGGAAAAGGAGCGCGCCGCGCGGCACATCGCGCGTATTGCGGCGCATATCATGGACAACGGCTGGGTGCTCCGGGACATGGACGGAAAACCCACGCGCTGGGGCCGCTGGGACCCCGATTACCTGCTGCGTCCGTACGGCTTCGAAGCGCGCGGCTTGAACGGGTTGGAGGCGCAGACGTACATGCGCACCGCGTATGCGCTGACCTCCGACCCGAAATTCGAGGAGGGCTACCAGCAACTGCTTCAATGGCGTTACCACACGTATACGGTGCGGCAAAAGCTGACCTTCCCGCCGGAATCCGTGGTGCCTTGGGACGACGAACTGGCATTCCGCTGCTACCATCCCTTGTTGCAGTACACGACCGACCCGGACATGCGGTCGATCTATCTGCGCAGCCTCGAGCGAAGCTGGGAAGTGATGCGCATGCAGCACCTGCCGTTCTTTAACTTCACGTATGGTGCGCTGACCGGCAACGACTGCGAGGTTGGGCAGGCGGTGAAGCACCTGCGCGAGTGGCCGCTCGATGTGGTCAGCCACAGCTTCCGCAATTCGCACCGTCACGACCTCTTCGCCGAGCCAGGCTACGTGCCCTACTGTGGCGGAACGCGCGCCATGTCGCCACGCGACACGGCCTGCGACTGGGGCGGCAGAACCATGCTCGAGTACGACGGTGGCGGCGGCGGACGCGCCATCGTGCCGCCCGTGTGCTGGCTCGAAGACTACTGGATGGGCCGCTATTACGGCATGATCGAAGCCCCGACTGTAACAGACAACGCCTTGACCGAGGTTCCGCCCGCGACGGGACAACACATGGGCGCGGCGCCTTATGACGGGTCGCCGCGGCCCGGTGGTCTGATTCCAGAAGGATCCTGACACGGCACAGGACATAGTCCGCGCTTCATAGACGGGAAAGGGCTGCTGCACATGCGAATGACTCTGGGCCATCTCATACTGGCAGGTTTGATGAGTGTCTCATCGACCCGAGCAGGCGAGTTCGCCGCGGCGGGTGAGGCCGACCTCTCGAGCGCCGTCCTTCTAACGCCGGACAACATGGAACCGCGCCAGCGCAAAGCGGCCGCCATGCTGCTTGACGAGGTTGAGCGCCGTTCCGGCATACGCTGGCCCGAAACGCACGCTTGGCCCGCCGAAGGGCAGACGGTAGTCGCTCTCGGGCTCGCAACGGCTCTGAGCGCGTTTCCAGCCGCGGCGACGGCCGTCAATACCGCGCCCGAGGGTTACACGATCCGCAGCGGCAAAGGCGTTGTTGTTGTCGCTGGCAACGACACGCGCGGCGTCCTTTTTGGCGCGGGCGGACTCCTGCGCGAGATGCGCATGTCGCGCGGCCGGATAACCGCGAATGAGGGGCTCGACATCGTTTCCGCGCCCCAATATCCTCTTCGCGGGCATCAACTGGGCTATCGGCCCAAGGTAAACACCTACGATGGCTGGACGCCCGAAATGTACGAACAGTACATCCGCGACCTTGCCGTGTTCGGCGCCAACGCCATTGAACTCATTCCGCCGCGCAGCGACGACGCGCCGGACAGCCCGCACTTCGTCCTGCCGCAGATCGAAATGATCGCCCGCGTATCGCAACTCGCCGATGACTACGGCATCGATTTCTGGATGTGGTATCCCGCCATGGGCGTTGATTATGACAAACCGGAGACCGTTGCGGCTGCGCTCGAGGAATGGGCCGCCGTGCTGTCCCAACTGCCGCGGGTCGACGCCATATTCGTGCCGTCGGGTGACCCTGGGCGCCTCGACCCGGGCCCCCTCTACGCGTTTCTGGAACAGGCTTCGCCCGTAGTCCGGGGCGTCCATCCGAATGCGGAACTCTGGGTTTCGACACAGAGTTTCCGCATCGAACAGCACAACGAGTTCCTCGAGCTGATCCGCACACGTTTGCCGGACTTCCTCGACGGTATCGTGTTCGGGCCGCAGAACCGCACCTCGTTGCATGAGCTGCGCGAGGCGCTTCCGCCGCAATACCCTATTCGCCATTACCCGGACATCACGCATAGCATCAAGTGCCAGTTCCCTGTTCCGGACTGGGATCCCGCGTACAAGCTGACCGAACAGCGCGAGGTGATCAATCCGCGTCCCACGGATTTCGCCAACATCATCCGCATGTATGACGATGACACGATCGGATTTCTCACGTATTCCGAGGGCTGCAACGACGACGTAAACAAGACCGTTTGGAGCGCCCTCGGCTGGAACCCGGACACGCCCGTCATCGAAATCCTGCGCGAGTATGCCCGCTGTTTTATCGGCCCGGAATTCGAAGACTCGTACGCGCAGGGGCTGCTGGCGCTTGAACGGAACTGGCGGGGCCCCTTGTTGACAAATCGCGGCGTGTTCACGACGTTGGCGCAGTTCCAGGACATGGAGCGCGCGGCCACGCCGCCGCAGCTGCTGAACTGGCGGTTCCAACAAGGGCTTTATCGCGCCTATTACGATGCATACACCGCGCGCCGGCTCGCGTACGAAACCGAGCTCGAAGCACAGGCGATGGACGCGCTGCGGCGCGCTCCGGAACTGGGCGCGACACTCGCCATGACCCGGGCAGAGGCGATTCTGGACCTGGCAGTGCTCGAACCCGTCGCGCAAGACCTGCGTGGGCGCGTGTTTGAATTGGCGGAGGCCCTCTACCAAAGCGCTCGGATGCAATTGAGCGTACCGCGCTACAGAGCGATCGACGTTGGCCGCGGCGCAAACCTTGACCTCATCGATACGCCCTTGAACGACCGCCTGTGGCTGAAAGCGCGCTTCGCGGAAATCCGGCAGGCGAGACCTCAGGAGCAACTGAGGCAGCTTAACGAAATCGTAGACTGGTGCAATCCCGGTCCGGGCGGTTTCTACGACCGGCTGGGCAGCCTGTCCCAGCAACCGCATCTTGTGCGCGAGCCCGGCGCGGAGGTGGATCCCGAATACCGGGAGGCGCCATTGCTCGGCGTTGATTACAGGCCGGGCCAGCGCATGTCCTGGGTCACCTATGGCGAAACACGGTACGACGCGCCGCTGCGTCTGCGCTACGACGACTTGGACGCCAACGCGCAATACATCGTCCGCATCGTGTATGCCGGCGATAACATGGAAGCGAAAATCAGGCTCATTGCCAATGATGGAATAGAGATTCACCCGTTCATTGCCAAGCCAATCCCCATTGCCCCCGTTGAGTTCGAATTGCCTCGGGAGGCAACCCGTTTCGGCAGTCTGACACTCTCGTGGACCCAGGAACCGGGCAGCCGCGGGGGCGGCCGCGGTTGTCAAATCGCGGAGGTGTGGCTGGTCAAGAAAGGGGACTGAAAGAACGGCAACGGTTGAAGGGGGCGCAAGAGACTGTTGGCGGAATACCCGGAATAATCAGCGGGAACGGTCCGTCCGGGTTGCCCGGCGCGCATCGGTTGTCTGGCATTCATCCGCGGCGAAGATGTGTTCCTCGCGGAGATTGTCCAATTACTGGTGGGCAACATAGGGTAGCCACGCCCAAATAGCGCAATGCCCCGGCGCCGATCCCGATTGCCTGGCAGGCCGGTACGAGGAAGCACCGGGCATCGCCGAAGACCCCGTCGCCCCGGTGGCAATTCCGGGGCCGGTCCTGCCGCTTGCACGCGGCGGTTCCCGGAAAAGACCGCTTGTGCGCCTCCGGCGCGGCCCACCGCGGTCTATGTGCGATAGACCGCGAACAGCCGGTTTTTCGCCGCCAGACTGAATGGACAAGAGTAATGGAAGACCTGATGCGTAGCGCCGTCCTCTTCCGTGACGAGAGTCGGTTGTTCGACGACAAAATCAGCGAAATCTGGCGCATTAAAAGCAACGAAAGCGAGGCTCAACGCATCGATTTTCGGGTCACTGCGTTTGGTCAGGTCCGGGAAGGCGACGGGACCTGTGTCCACCTGATACAGCTCTTTTTCCGGCTCGATATTCATGGTCTTGGTGGGACATTCAATGATGGCGCGCAGTTGTGTTTCGGCGTTCGCAATTTCCGTTTGAGTCACGATGGGGACGGCACCGGCCGTGGCTTCCGCGATGGCCTTCCACGTGTTCAGTTCCTCGCAGCGGGCGCCTTCTTGCAGCTTCAAGGCCGGTTCTCCCCAGAGTTCCGTGACCTTCTTCACTGTACGGTACCGCTCGCTGATGCGCGCCGGACGCCGGAACACCAGCACGTCGCCGCCGCCGAAAATGGGCAGGAAATCGTAGTTGTCCTCCATGAACAGGTCGTGTTCGGCAAAGGTATTCTCACTCTTGCAGGATGCGCATTGATAGAAGTCGGTCCACGTTCCGTCGCGGTCGTCAACGAGCCGGGTACGGCTCTCGACCCAGAAGCGCACGGAATTGAAGGCCGCGCTGTGGCATATGAAAGAAAGGCCGTAATCGAGCGGCGGCATCTCCGCTGGGTTGCCGACCTGCCCCTGCGCGGCGGCGTGCGCGGAGAACGCGCAGGCGGAGAGCGCGCCGGTTTTCATGAAGCTGCGTCGGGTCGATTTCACTTTAGGGCCTCCCGCGACCTGCAAAGCGGTCGTCGTAACGCGTTTCTAACCTCAATTCAGCGACGGGCCGTCAATGCGCTCGCCGCGAAGCTGACGCGCTTGTCCTTCAGGGTCAAAGGTCCCGTAGAACAATGCGTTGGCGTCCATCCACGTGACGAGCCGCTCCATTTCCTCCGTGTTGAGGCGGACGTCGTGATGGCCTTCAAGCAGCATGGCCATCAGACGGCTGGCGCGCGCACCGAATCGGCCCGGCAGCGTCTCTGGTTCGCCATTGGCCGCAAGCTCGCCCCAGGACGAGTATGGCACGCGCGGCGCCAGCGCATTGTAGGATTTCGTGTAACGGCCTTCCGGTTCGCCCGTGAGCACCAGAGGCTGTCCCTCCGGACCAGAGGGCGTTTCGCCGCCGTGGCAGCGCACGCAGTGCTGGTCGAGCACCGGCTGTACCAGCAGCGGATAACTGAACGGGTTCGAGCCATCGGGTCCGGGTTCGATGTGCGAAGGGGGCCGCATCGCGGCGAGCGCGGCCCGCGCGGCCGCCGGCGCGCTCAGCCGCGGCTCGTGACACCCGGCGCACGATACCTTCTCGCCCGGTTGGAGATAGGTCAGGCTGCGCATGGTCTGCACGGCGCGTCCCTGCTCGTCCAGGGCCTGAAAACTGAGCGGGATGCGGGCGGGCGCGTAGAAATAGGCGGAGCCGTCGGCTTCGACGGGCACCGTGCCCAGCACCTGTTTCCCGGGCGACGCATTCGCGAGCCCCACGGTGGGGTCGTTGGCGTGTGGCGTCGTTTTTGGCAGTACCTGAACGATACGCAGACGCTTCACGGAACCACCGGCCAAATCGTAGTTGCTTTCATAGACATTCTGCATGTAGATGAGGCCCTCGGAGGCAATCTGGTCATCGCGCACCGGCGGCAGGCTCGGGGGCCTTGGCCGCTGCCGGAGCGGCACAGGCCACAGGCTCGAAATGTTGAGGTCGCGATACAACAGCTCGCAATTGCCGAGGGCATCCACCAGGTAAAGGCCGAACATGTTGGCCTTGTTCGCCACGGGCTCGCCCAACAGCGGGTCGAAACTGTACGCGGCGAGGAAGAGCGTCTCCGACAAGGGGTACGGCGACCGGTAGCAGTGTCCCGGCCAGCGCCGCGCCTCTTCCGGAGTCGCGTATTCCTTTGGGCTGCCCGGTGCGTGCCAGTTTGACGGCGGTACAATCGTCTCGCTTTCGGGAAACGGCGCGTCGGGCGTCAGCCGCCGCAGCGGTTCCTGCCCTTCCACGCCCTTGGACCTGTCCACGAGAATGATTGAACCCGCCGTCATCGCGTGATGCGCCGCGGCCGTGGCCATGATAAGGGGCGAACCGGGCGCCTGTCGCGCTTCCCACACGCCCACGGGATTGAACGTGTTGTTGCCATAGAAAGCCATCGGCGCGGACCCGTCCTGCCGCGAGGTCCAGAGTTGCTGGTAATGCACGGCGTTCCGGTCCACGTAATCCCACCGCGTATAGATGATGCGCCCGTCGGCGAGCACCGCAGGATCCCACTCCTGTGTTTCATGGTACGAGACCGGATGCGGGTTTGAACCGTCCGCGCCGGCGAGCGCGAGTGTGTACACGTCGCATGGGCCGCGCCCGCAGCGGTGGAACCCGCCCCGCCGCGTGGATATGAAGATGATCTTCCCGTCCGGCAGTTCCCGTGGCGAGAAATCGTCGTAGGGACCGTCCGTCAACTGCCGCAGCCCCGAACCGTCAGGCCGGATCTCGAACAGATGGAAATGCCGGTCGCGATATGCGGGCAAGTCATCCCAGTCCGGCACGGACGGAGTCGCGCAAAAGGCGAACAGGATGCGAACGGCATCGTGCGTCACTTCGGGCTGCATGTAACTGCCCTCGGGAAGCTGCCCGGACGTCAACGCGCGGCATCGCATCGATTCGCCCGGGTTCTCGAGCACGAAAAGTCCGCCGCCCGGCCGGGCCAAGCGCCCGTAGTACTGGGTCAACTGATGGCTGAAGGCGGAGTGCGCGTGTTTCGCAAAGAGCAGCGGGCCTGTCTGCGCAAGGGGGTTTGAAAATACAAGCTGCCGGCGCGATTGATGAACGCGCAACCAGAGTGTTTCCCAACGCGGGTCTTCGCCGGGTGGCGCCATGGCCGACAGTTCCGCAAATTCCTGCTCGAGCGCACGCCAGCGCGCCAGCACGTCGCCAAGCGGGACGTTGGCCGCATTCAGGCTCTCGATGAGGCCGTTGCCTCGCATTAACGTGCGCTCAATCGCGCGCACATAAGGAACCGGCTCCCGTTCCGTTTCGATGCCGTCGCGCATACGCCAATCCCATTCAATGAGCACCGTCTCCATTCCGGGGCGCAACTCCGGCAATGCCGGCGGAGGAAACGCCTCGGCGGCCGGCGGCGCAGGCAACGCGGGAAGAGGCAGGTTCTTTTGGCTTTCGGTCAGTCGAATGTTGCGCACACGAACCACGGACTCGCCGGGACCGCCCAGAATCGTGAGGAGAATTCGCCCTTCCGGCACTGCTGAACTCGCCCCGGCCTCCAGGATTACCGTCTCCCCTGCCCCAATCGGCCGCAGTTCTGGCGGGACATCCAGCGCCAGGCCGGCCTGCGCCCATTGCCCATATGCGAGCGCCACATCCGCCCGTATCTTCCCGACGGGAGTGAGGTTCGCCGCCGAAATCTCGATCTCTACCTTTTCCCCTTCCCTGACGCACGCCGCAAATGCACTTCCGCCCAAAGACGCGATTTGCGGCCCCGATTCGTGAGCGATCAGGGAGAATCCGCATACCGCCATGCTGGGAACAGGCGCGGCCGCGCCCGGCGCAAGGGCGAGGCATGCCTCGCCACTCTGGGCCAGCGGCGCTGCAACCAGCAAAGACACCAAGAACGATGCGCACAAGCCCGACGTCATGACGGCCTCCTGCAAGTTCCGGCCAACGGCGCATTGTCCCATCCCCGCATGACATGATACAAACTGCAAGTGTGCGCAAGGCGGACCTGGATTCACCTTGACCGCGACGCATGCGGGCGGGCACAGTACGTCCCAGGAGACTTCGCGCCGCCGAGCTTTATGGAGGAGATACCTGCCATTGAAAGCCATCCTGCGTATCGCGGTCGTGTTCGCAGTTGCCCTGGGCGGCGTGGCGCGGGCCGGCGATCTCCGCTACCGCTGGGTCAACATCACGATGAGCGCCGCATTTCCGGCGCGGGACGGCGCGGGCGCGCTGGTCTATCGCGATAAGATGTGGTTGATTGGCGGCTGGAACTCGCGGAACGATGCCTATTTTCCCCTGGATTGCGTCAATGACGTCTGGAGTTCCGCTGATGGCGCCGGCTGGACCCTGGAACGTCCCAACACGTACGGACTGCCTGCCTTCGACCCGGAACGCGAATGGGAGGGCCGCCACACCGCCGGGTATGTGGTCCACCGGGGAAGAATGTGGATTGTCGGCGGGGACCCCATCCAGCGTCATTATCAGAACGACGTTTGGAACTCCGCCGATGGCATTCATTGGACCCAGGTAAACAAGGGACAACCCGTTCCGTGGGCGCCGCGTGTGCTGCACTATACACTCGCGTTTCAGGACAAAATCTGGGTCATGGGCGGGCAGACCATGCCCGAGTACGTCCCCGGCGAGGAACGGTTTTACAGCGACATCTGGAATTCCGCGGACGGCGTCCACTGGCGCCGTGTCGTGCCGCGGGGCGAGCACTGGTGTCCTCGCGGCCTCATAGGCGGTCAGGCCGTCTTTCAAGGCCGGATGTGGATTCTGGGCGGCGGCACCTACGACACGCCGGACACGCCCCAGCGTCTTTTCTTCAACGATGTGTGGAGTTCCGCCGACGGCGTCGAGTGGACGTGCCACACGCTTTCCGCGCCTTGGCACCCGCGCGAGTATCACGATATCGGCGTCTGGGACGGAAAGCTGTGGGTGATGGAGGGCTGGAATCAGCAAAACCGCAATGACGTCTGGTATTCCGCGGATGGGACGGACTGGCGCGAAGTGCCCGGCACGCCCTGGACACCACGCCATGCCGCCAGCGTGTTCGTGTACAAAGATGCGTTGTGGATGGTCGCCGGCAACAACATGGAATCCGATGTATGGAAACTCGAACGCGTCGAGGAATTACCACCGTGAGGTCATTACACGCGGTCTTGGGTATGGGCCTGCTATTGAGCGCGGCCGCCGCCGAACCCGTGAGCAAAACCATTACGGAGGTGCTTCGTGAGCCGCTTCCCCAGGAGAATCTGTCCTGCATCGCAACCGACACGGCGATGACGGTCGAAGGGCCCACATTCCGCTATGTGATTGACCGAGACACCGGGGCCGTAGCCGAACTCGAAGTGACCCGCGAAGGCCGCGTCGTCATGAGACTGCGAGAACCCGCGGCGCTGTGGCTAGACGATTTCAATCTGGCGAAGTCGGCGCACGGCGTCACGCGGGTGCTCACTGCGGGAACAGACCGGGTCGTACTGCTCACGGAAGGCCAATGGTGCGACGGTGTTGCGTGCAGTATTCGCAGCACCTTCTACAACGACGGAGTGCTTGTTTCCGAGGTCTCGATCACGCCGGAGGCGGACCTGGTCATGCGCCAAGGCATCCGGCACGACATTGAGGCTTCGGGCCAGTTTACGCACTATCTGCACAAACGCCGCGACAATGAAGGCTTGGATTGTTTCCAGGGAGCACTGCCGCAACCGGGCGAAACCCTGCGCCTGCACACGCCCACCTCGTGCCTGGAGGTGTTCAGCGCCGAGGCGGCGCTGGCCATGTTCACCGACATGGGCGATTGCTATCGCTCGCCCGATACGCTGGACACGGCGGCTGTCCGCGTCGACAGCATCACGGACGGCGAGTGTGTGTTCGGCATCCATCAGCATTTTATCCACGCCTCGCCGGAAGGAACGCCGTACACGCTGCCCGCAGGTGAGACGTTCAAGTTCCGTCTGGGGCTTGCCGTCGCGCCGAACCGGCTGCCCCATCCGCGCTGGCGCGACCTGCGCATGTTCATCTGGGTCGGCGACGAG
>JAGMZX010000081.1:15597-26320 GCA_018005585.1 Candidatus Hydrogenedentota bacterium
GCTCATCGACCACTGCAGCCGCGCATTCGTGTTGCCCGTGATTGCCCCGTTCGACTGCCACCTTTTCGGCGAAGGATACAGTTTCCCTTCGGTCGAAGGGTTCCGGGTTACCTTTGGCAGCTTCGGCAACATGTACGCGCAAGGCTGTCTCTTCGCGGGCGACAGCGAAACCACGCGTTGTGCCTCGGAAACGGCCTATGCCTTTGACCTGCTCTCCGGCGGCGGTCAGTACTGTTACCTCGATTGGCGCCTCTGGCCGGACAAGTTCCCTTATGCGGCGGGCGTCCACTCGAAGGAGCCGCTTTTCATCAAGTCCTATAACCTCGCGCAGTATGATTTCGGCCTGTACGAATGCGGTTCCCCGATAGAACTTGCAACCACGCTGCCCGGCGCCTATAGCGTTCTCTATTACAACCGCACTTGGAACGAGGGCCTCCTCGTGATGGCAAACATGAACACGGAAGCCGCAACCTGCGCGCTTGCCGCTCCGGATGCAGCGTTTCAACTGGTGCAGGGTGCCGCGCCCCTCGCTATCTATGACCTGCACCGGCGCAACGTTTCGATTGTGTCGAATGCTCAAGACGCCGTCCCTTGCTTTGAGGCGCAACTTCGCCCCTCCCAGGTGCGGTTGCTGCACCTGCGAGAGGCGCCGCCGGGCGCGGCATACCACCAGTGGGGCGGCAAGCGCATCTCGGAGCAGTGGGACGCCGCGGCGCGCAAACTCTCGCTGCGCCTTTACGGCCCGGCCGGACTTGAACAGTGGGTCGTGCTCGGAACCGGTGGCAACACACTGGGACAAGTTGCTGTCAACTCACAACCGTCGGCGTTCTTCTGCGACCCGGAGCGCGGGCTGGCCTACGGCAAGGTCACATTCGGATACGAACCGGTTCTGCTGGAAGCCAGCGCCGTCATCGATGACGGCGCGTTGCCCCGGCAGCCGATCCCGCCCGGTGAACTGGCCGAAGAGTATCCTTAGTGAACGCTTGTCCAAACTGAACCGGGGCGTATTGAGATATGATACAGGCAAGCAAGGAGACACAACGCGATGAGTTTTGTTAAGACACTTGCGGAGTTGGATGGATACTTCGAGCGGGCCGTGCGCGTGTTTCCCGGCGCGCGGATGCTGGGCATCCTGTACGAGACAGAACCGGAAGTCATCAAGCGGCTGTTGCCCCCGCCGCTTGAACCCGCGGCGGAGCCATGGGCTTTGTGCTATATCGCGGATTTTCCGGAGACGAATCTCGGTCCGGCTTATCAGGAAGGCGCGATTTTCATCCGCTGTCAATATGAGGGCGAAACCGGAAATTACTGCTTGTCCATGCCGCTGAACGACGAGGCGCGCCTGCACAATGGCCGTGATATCTACGGCTTTCCCAAGAAGCTTGGCCAAGTTGCGTTGCATCGCGAAGGAAACGCCGCTGAAGGCTGGATTGAACGGCACGGAATCAGATTCGTCACCGTGCGCGCGGAACTCTCCGTGAAGCTTGACGAACCCCCGCTCAAGGTCGGGTCCAATTTCCTGTTCAAGTATATGCCCGCCGCGGACCTGAGCCGCGGCTTCGATGGCCCGGTGCTTCTGGTACGGCAGCGAAACGAATTCGACTATCATGCCTTCGAGATGGGCGCCGGCGAGATTAGCTTTGCGGACTCGCCGCACGATCCCTGGAGCGAGATCGTCTGCAAGCAGGTAATCGCCGCATACTTCTTTACCAGCACTAACCGGCTGCTTCCAGGCAGCGTGTTGGCGCAAGTGGACCCACAGGCATTCCTGCCATACGCCTTCTCGCGAACCGACTGGGAGTTCGGCGATGGTTGACTTCGAGCTTTCTGAGGATCAACAGCGCATCCGCGACATGGCCGCGACGTTCGCGCGCGAAGTGTTGCGGCCCGCCGAAATAGAACTGGACCGCATGGCCCAGCCGGAAGAGGTGTTCTGCAGCGATGTATTCCGCAATACCATGCGGCAGGCGTACGCACTCGGATTCCACAAGATGGGGATCAAGGAGGAACACGGCGGGCTCGGCCTGGACCCGGTCACCAGAGGCGTGGTCTGGGAAGAACTCGCCGCGGCCGGCCCCGGCATCGCAGCGGGGCTGCTGGCCGCGTCGGTGGCGCCTGCCTTCTTGAGCGTGCTCGCGCCCGACAGGACGGAATTAATCGACGCCTACGTCCGGCCCTTTTGTGAGGATTCCGAGGCACGGCATATCTCCGCCTGGGGCAGCTCGGAACCGAACATCGGTTCGGATGGCAGCAACTATTGCGACCTGGAGGTACACCACGAAACGGCCGCAACACGGGATGGCGAAGGCTATGTTCTTCAAGGCGCGAAATCCAGTTTCGTGAGCAACGGCGGCATCGCGGACCTCTTCCTGGTTTTCGCATGCGTGGACCGCACGAAAGGCATTTGCGGATCGGGTGTATTTCTCGTGCCGTTCGGCCCGGGCGTAACGCGAGGCAAGCCCCTGGACAAGATAGGCCTGCGCGCGTTGAACCAGGCCGAAGTTGTTTTCGAGACCGCACGGATCCCCGAGGGCTACATGATCATGCCGCCCGGCGACCATTACCCGATGGTCCACAATGCGATCAAGACTGTCGGCAACATCGGCGTAGGTTGCCTCGCTCTCGGCCTCCTGCGCGCCGCATACGAGGAAGCACTGTCCTATGCCAAGGAACGCGTCCAGTTCGGCAAGCCAATCGTCCAGCATGAGGCGGTCGCGTTCCGCCTGTTCGAGGCATTCCAGGCCGTCGAAGCGGCACGCGGCCTGCTCTGGAAAGCCTCATGGACCTTGGGCAACACAGGGCTGGGCGATCTCAAGATGTCCGCCGCCGCGCGCGTCTTCGCCACAAACATGGCGATGAAACACACCGTCGAAATGGTGCAGATTCTTGGTGGTTACGGCATTTCCAAGGAGTATGCGCTCGAAAAGCACATGCGCGACGCCAAGTTGCTCCAAATCATGGACGCCACGAACGAGATCATGACGATCAAGGGCGCTGCATTACTGTGATAAGGCGCCGCGCAGATGGCGTCCCCACAGACTGCACCGTCAGGACGAACTGCCACCCAAAGGGACTCAGGGTGACTGCTGCGTTGCTTCGTTGATGAGCTTGCGCGCCTTCCGCGCCAAAATGACCACGATAAGCAGACTTATCGCCAAACCTGTCCAGAACAACGCCGCATCGCCCGCCACAGGCGTTCCCCCGCCGCCCGCGAGGTCCGCCAGCGATCGCGCACCCGAACCGACATAGGCCACGAATACCGTTCGGGGGATCATGCCAATGAGCGTGGCCGCCATATAGGCGGGCAGCGTGACGCGTGTCAGGCCCAGTCCGTAATTGAGCATGATTACGGGAAATAACGGACAAAGGCGCAAGAGCGCCACAATGCGGAAGCCTTCTCGGCCCACGACCTCGGCCACCGCGGCAAACTTCGGGTCCGCGGCCATCTGGCGCTCGATCCAGCGGCCTCCAATGCGCCGCACGAGCAAAAAGGTGGCTGCACTGCCAATCATTCTACCGAAAGACACTGCCACGGCCCCTACACCGACGCCCCAAAGCGCACCCGCCGCCGCATTGGGAAAGATATCGGGGAACATGAGCACACACGACGGCACATAGAGCACGATGAATATGACCGGTCCCCAAGAGCCCATGCTTTCGACCCATGTCAAGACACTCACCAGCCAGGCTTCAAGCGGCACCAACCGTGACAATCCGTACCAGGCGGCGATGATGGTGAAGAAGTAGAACGTCTTGTGCCAAAGCCTTCCGTTGGCTTCGCTCTGTCCAGACGGTCTCGCGTCGTCGTCCTTCACGATAGTTGGTGCTCCCGTTTCATGAGAAACGCTTGTAGATGCCCCACTGTCCCGCCTGTGCCTTCAGAATGAGCCATTCGAGCAGCCTTGGCGAGATTCGATACACCAGTGCGCCCACGCTGCCGGCGGGCGTCATGATCAGCTGCCGCCTGCGTCTGGCCAGCATCCTGACGATAAGATCGGCGGCGTGGGCCTGCGTGTGATGCGCGGGTCGGTCCGGCGGCACAAGGCTGCCGTCCGCCGCGAGTATCCGCTTCTCGGGATCGTGTTCCGTGAACCCCAGATACACCACGCCGACATGCACGCCCTTCGGGATGAGTTCCAGCCGCAGCGATTCGGTAAGGCCCCCAAGCGCCTTCTTCGTGGCGCAGTAGATCGACGCGCCCGGCAGGCCGAATAGCCCCGCGATGCTGGAAATGAAAACGATGTTGCCCCGATTCTTCACGATCTCCGCGACGGCGGCCTTCGATACGTTCAGGCAGCCCGTCAGATTTGTAGCAACGACGCGCTGGCATACCTCCGCTGTAAGTTCCTCGAATGTGCCGCGCATGGATACGCCCGCGTTGTTGACCACCATGTCGATGCGGCCGAACCGGTCCAGAGCCGCCGTGGTCATTCGTTCCGCGTCCTGGTACACGCCCACATCGCCGCAAACCGCTTCCACCTGGCCGCCCAGTTGCTCCAATTCCGCACGCGCGGCTTCGAGGCGTTGTTGACTGCGTGCTGTAATGACGACTTTCGCGCCGCGCAGCACCAGCGCGCGCGCCGCAGCAAAGCCAACGCCACGGCTTGCGCCGGTCACCAGCGCGACTTTGCCAGCAAATGCTTGTTGGAATCGGAGTGCCAGGTGCCCATATTCAACCAGCGAGTGTATGGAATCACGGATAGCCGTCTCTATGGGCGTTTGCGGCAAGCCGAGCTCCGCGATGGCCTTCGCAGACGTGTAGTACGTGTTCAACAGTGAGAATCGGGCAATGTCCTTGTTGAATTTCGGCTTACGGCCTGTGACCTTGCCGATAAACGACGCCAGCGAGCCTGCGGCGAGAACCACGCGCGGCGGCATTACGCGCTGCGGCCCTTCGCGGCCCGCAATGCGGCCAACGCGTCCGAAAAACTCCTTATACGTCATGTTCTCGCCGCCGAGGATGTACGTCTCCCCCGTGCGTCCTTTTTCAAACGCCAACCGCACCCCTTCGGCCACATCCGGCGCATACGCGAAGTTGCGCCCGCCGGGCGACGTGACGCGCATGCCGTTTTCACAGAAACGGCGCACCAGTTCGCCGCCGCTGGGCCGGGTGTCGTAAGGGCCAAGCAGGAAAGTGGGCGCGACAATGACCGCATCCAGCCCCTTATCGCGCACATACGTGCGCACCAGTTCCGCCGCCTGATGCTTCGACTCCATGTATGCCGTGCCGGTGTAGACTTCTGGAAAATCGCCCGACTCATCGCCGGGCCGCGCCAACGTTCCCGGCTCGAAGGAACTTGCCGAACCGACGAACAGCAGACGCCTCACGCCCGCGCCGAGACACGCTTCGAGCACGTTTCGTGTGCCCTCGAGATTGACCCGCCGCGTTAGGTCCGGGCCGGCCCACAAGTCCGTGATGGCAGCCACGTGAAAGACGCCCTCGCACTCCCGCATCGCGTTGGCGAGTACATCCCCGCCATCGAGCAAGTCGCCTTCGGCGCGCTCGATATCCAATCCGTCAAGCGAAGTCGACCGGCTGCCGGGGTAGACGAGTACGCGCACGGCGTACCCGTGGTCGAGCAGACGCCGGACCAGGTTGCTTCCCAACAACCCATCGGCGCCGGTAACCAGTACTCGCAACGGAAGTCCTCTCTTTATCTATCCGTGACACACCGGAACAAACCCGCCCGCGGCAAAACGAGCCGCAATTCCGGCGAGCACACCCTCCTCCATGACGCCGTCGCCCCGGAATTCATCTGAACGGCCCACGCGATCGTACTTTCCCTTTGCCCAACGATGGCAAGGCAAGAGATGTACTTCGCCAACATAGCCGGACGTTTTCAAAAAAGCGATGAAAGCTTCGACGTCGCCGGGCGAAGTATTGAAATTGTGTACGAGCGGTATGCGCGGCGTAATACGCTGGTGGCCCGCGCGCGCAAGCACCGCCCTGAAATTATCCAGAATCTGTTCGTTTCCAACGCCGGTTCCACGCCGGTGCGCTTCGGAATCCATGCGTTTGAGGTCGAACAAGAAGAGGTCCGTCACTGGTATGAGGGATTGCGCCGTTTCGGCCGGGAACTGCCCGCAGGTTTCGATGGCCGTGTGGATGCCCTCGCGGCGCAGGGCTTCAAGCAGCGCCAGCAGGAACGCGACCTGGCTGGTGGGCTCGCCGCCGGTAATCGTCACGCCGCCGCCGGAGTTATCGAAAAACGGCTTGTCGCGCAACACCAGTTCCACGACGTCTTCAACGGAGACTTCGTAGCCGGCTTTCTCCATCGCATCATTTGGGCACGCCGCAATGCACGCGCCGCACACAATACACCGCGCCCGGTCCCGCTCGACGCCGCCTGCTGTCACACACAGCGCCGCTTGCTGACATGCCGCCGCGCAACTGCCGCAACGGGCGCAGCGCCCTCGCCGCCAGGCCATCTCGGGCGCAAGTTGTTGCGATTCGGGGTTATGGCACCAATAGCAGCGAAGCGGACAACCTTTGAGATAGACCGCCGTGCGAATGCCCGGTCCGTCGTAGATGGCGTAGCTTTGGATGTCGAAAACAATACCCGTCAAGACAACGGCGCCCCCTGCTCACGAGACTGCATGTTCGGTACGCGCGATGATCTCTTCCTGTATCTCATTACCCAAATCGACAAAGTAAGTGCTGTAACCGCCGACCTTGATGATCAGGTCCCGGTGTTGGTCCGGTTCCAGTTGCGCGGCGCGCAGCATTTCCGCGCTGGCCACCGTCGGCTGTAATTGCGGCCCGCCCAGCTGAAAATAGGTGCGCAGCAGCGCCACCCACTTCGCGCGCCCGGCAGAGCCATTGCCCATCGCATTCGGGTGAAATTTCATGTTCACGGCGCAGCCCATGACGTCCTCGAACGGCAACACCGCCACGCTCCGCATGGCCGCCGTCACGCCGCAATGCTCGACGTTGTACGGATTGCCGCTTGCGGCGTAGGGCATGCCCGCTTTGCGCCCATCGGGAGAGGCCACCGAGAGTCGGCCATCGATGGTGTGCGTAATCATGCTGATGATGTAAACGACAAACGGCCCGCCCCGGAAGTTGGTGTAGCGGTACGTATCCGCGAATAATTCCGCCGCGATGCGGCAAGCCATTGCATCCGTCGCCGGGTCGCCGTTGCCCCACTTGCCCTTCACCTGCCGCATGGCGCTCAGGATATCCTGCCGCCCGGCGAAATTGCCGTCCATGGCGGCCAGAAACTCGTGGAACGAGAACCGCTTTTCCTCGAAGACGAGCTTTCTGAGTACGAGCAACGAGTCAATCACGTTCGCCAGTGCGTTGATCATCGAGATACCGGCCAGATCGTAACGCGCGCCGCCTTGCGTAACGTCCTTCCCGCTATCGAGGCAACCCCGAATGAACGCCGAAATCATGGGCGCGGGCAGGCGCTCAGCGTACAGGCGGTCCCGAAGGTTCGACGCCTCCGCAATCTTCGCAATGAGATGCCGCGCTTGCTTGAGAAAGGCCTCGATGAGTTCTTCGGGCGACTCGAAGGACGCCGGGTCGCCCGTGCGCAGTCCCTCATTCCGGATCGTGCCCGCAATCGTGCGCACGTCGCCATTCCGCAGCGTCATGTCGAGCACTTTCGACAACTGCAACGCGCTGGCGCTCATCCCGCCCGTCTTGCCGGGGCAGGTCGTCTCGACGCAACCCATGACGGCGTAGTCGCGGGCGTCTTCTTCGCTGAAGCCGCGCCGTTTCATGGACTCGATATTCACCGTGTCGTTGAACAGCGAAAAACTCGAGGTCCCTTTCTGAAGATACTCGGCCACCCGCTCCAGAAGCGCATCCGGTGTGCCCGGGTGTATGCGAACGGTCACATTGGTAATCGCCTTCGACCGGTGCGCCGCATCGAGGAAGACATACGTGAGTTCATTCGTCGCGTCCGTACCGTCCGGTCTCACTCCCCCGAGCGTTACCGGCGACGAACCAAGATAGCGATGATAGAAATTGCCGAGAACGTTGGATTCCGGGCGCACGTTCAACGACATAATCTTCAGCAGCAGTTCCTCGACGAGTTCCGTGGCCCCCTCCCGCGTGATGCGGCCCGCCGCGAGGTCCGCCGCATAGAACGGATAGAGTTGCTGATCCAGCCGGCCAAAACAATGCAGATTGACGGGATACGCCAGTTCGAGCGCCACTTTCACCGTCCACAGGCTCTGCACAGCTTCGCGGAACGTTGCCGGGGCGTGCAACGGGCAGCGCCGGCATACCGCGAGCAGGTCTTCCATTTCCTTCCGCTGCTCCGGCGAATCCGCACGGGCCACGGCCTCAGCCACGGCTTCGGCAAGACGCCGCGCGTAAACCATTGCGCCTTCCAGTGCGCAACCCACGGCCTCGTAGAACTCCCGCGTTTCCGGCGCGGCATCCTGCCGCCGAGTGTCGACCTCTGCGGCCATCTGGAGCAGGCCCTTTTCGAGCACGGCGTCGAAGTCCGGGATGACGTGCCCCTGAATCGTCGCGATGCTAGCCGCGGGGCTGATCATCATCACTTGTCGCGAGGTATTGCCTGGCACGGCGACGACGAAGTCGTACATGTCCTTCGAGTAAAGTCCCGACCGCTGTAATTCCGCCTGAAGCGTGTCGGCAATCGTGCGACCCTTCCAATAGGGCAGCAATTCGCGCAACAACACCCTGCGGTCGCGCGCCGCGACCTGATAAGGATTCACCGCGCGCCGCGCCATCGTCTTCAGTTCCATGTTCAACGCCGGCATGCCGTTCGCACGGATATGCTTCTGATTGCGCAGGAACTCGCGCAGAACACCCTTCCGGACCATATACGCCAGGCCCTTGACCATGGACTTTGCGCGAAAACGCACGAGGCGCGGCATCGTCAGTTCCGCCTCGAAGACGCTGTTGAATTGCCCGCGCTCGATATCGATGGGAACGCCCAGGAACCGCTCCGTCCAATAGCCCGCAATCCGGTCATCCGCGTCTACATAGTGCGTCATCTTCTCGTAGACGTTTTTCATGGCGAGCGCGACCCGCAGGGGCAGCGGCACACCCTTCGCCTCCGTCGCTTTCCAGCTTTCCGTGTAATAATGCGCGCGCTCGACGGAGATAAAGGCGGGGCCCGTCTGATAGCGCTGTCGCATGCGGGCAATGCGCGCGCTCGCCGACGCGCTGGTCCGTGCGGCCCTGTCCCCCGAAACCCGTGCTGCGATGTCCAACACCATAAGCGGGCGGCTCCCGTGTACTTAGAAGCGGCTGCCTGGCCACTGGACCAAGTATACACAAAGTGGAACAGGTTTTCCGTACCGGAAGACGACCGCTCTCATCTCTTCAAGGGTGAGTGATCCGGTAGAATGTCCCGACAGACGCGTGAACGGATGACGAGTTCAAGACCCGGGGGGTCAGCTCCTGTTCACGTTGAATGCATGCACGGCGGGACTCTAAACGTTGACGTTGACGGTCCAGGGTGGAGCAGGCTGATCGCATCCATCCGGAAGTAGTGGCATTGTGCTACAGTGTCTCCGAGCGTTTGGGAGCCGCGTGGGGCTGAGCGCGGCGGGCCTGTAGATGATATTGGGATGTATATTGGACGGGATGACAGTATTCACAGGATATCACGTGCGGCCTTGACCGAAACGATCATTGGTTGTGCCTTTCCCGTATACAACCATATGGGGTTCGGCTTGTCGGAAAGCGTTTTCGAGAACTGCATGATGATTGAGATTGACCCCAATGGCCTGCACGCGGTGGCGCAACAGCCTGTCAACGCTAAATACGAAGGCGTCGTTGTTGGCGATTTGGTGGCTGATATCGTCGTACATGATACGATCATAGTGGAGCTGAAATCCGTGCGTCGTCTAAGCCAAGCCCATGAGGCACAGTTGGTGAATTGCCTTGTCGCCACTGGAAAACCGGTTGGCTTACTCTTGAATTTCGGCACGGAAAATATTGAAGCCAAGAAAACAGTGGGCATTCTGAGTCCATCCTGTAAATCCCATTATCCTGTCCAAGCAGGATAGGACGATGGAAACGATCAAAACGAAAGAGAAAGACAGCGCACCGGACGTATCCATTGCCGACATGCTGGCGCAATGAGAATCCTATGCCGATACGCGTAAGAAGCTGCAACTATCAGCTATGCAAGACGTTACGCGGAGAATCGAAAACGTCCGATTAGGTGCATAGAAGTCAGCGACAACCACCTGCTTTCTCCGAGGACGGAATTCCTGCTCGCAGGGTGTCCGGTTCATGCATTCGCGGGCATCGCGCCAAGAATTCGCGTCAGTCCCATATGCTCCGATTCTTCCCCAAGCAGTATATACAAGACAACGCGCGTGCTGGCATCAACCTGACGCTTGTTTCATTACGGCGGTCAGCGCGCGGATGCCCTGCGCGATGTCACCGACCCTGTTATCGCCTGCTTCGCGTTCGAAGATATAGCCGCCGTCGAAGTCCGCCTCGGCCAGGATGCGGACAAACGCGACCCAGTCCACTTCGCCCGTGCCGACGACGACTTCCTCGCCCCACTGACCCTTGACTGACGTTCGCCGGGCATCCTTGACATGCACCTGCTTCACGTGCGGCACGAGCGCGCGCAGCGCCTCAATCGGATTGTCCATGTTGTAGAGGATCATGTTGGCGGGATCGAAGTTGACCGCAATATTCCGGGCGCCGCGCTTCTTCATCGCGTCAAGAAACATCAGCAGCGATTGCGCGGTTTCCTGGCCGGTCTCCATCAGCAGCGTAACG
>JAGMZX010000082.1 GCA_018005585.1 Candidatus Hydrogenedentota bacterium
GCGACGCCGCGGGCAACCTGCTCGTGGGCGGTCCCGCCGTTCTCGACAGCACGGACTGTATCATCTACAACGCGCCGGGCGCGGAACGCATGGCGGTGGGCGTCATTGGTTTGCGAGATACCGTCGTGGTGGTGACGGAAGACGCCGTCCTCGTCATGCCAAAAGACAACGCTCAGGATGTGCGCAAGGTGGTGGAAGCGTTGCGGGGCCGAGGCGCTTCCCAGGTGTGAATGTCGCGGTTCCGGGTCCAGGCACACATGCTCTTCAGTCCCTGTAATATACTCATTTGCAATGTGTTACAGCGCTCCCGGAAAAGAAAATGGACAGGTTCTTGGGAAAAGATACGCTGAATTGTGATATAGTGTTGACAGGGTTGAAATGAAATAGGGCACACACGCTGGGTGTTGCATTTGGCGCGGGAGATACGCCGATGGGAGTGCGCATCAATTCGAACATTCCGGCGCTTAAGGCGAACCGAGAGGCGCGCAACGCCAATAATCTGGTCGAAACGTCGTTGCGACGGTTGTCGGGCGGCTTGCGCATCGACCGGGCCGCCGACGATGCCGCGGGTCTGGCGATTGCGGACCGGTTCAACGCGTTAGCACGGCAATCGCAGGTCGAGATCGGCAATTTGCAGAGCGGCGTAAGCGCCGCGCAGGTCGCGGACGGGGGCCTCTCGGGGCAGCAGGACGTGGCGCAGCGTCTGCGCGAACTTGCGGTTCAGGCCTCGAATGGAACGTTGAGCGACGCGGACCGCGCGGCAATCAATACGGAAGCGCGGCAATTAATCGAGCAGATCGGTGATATCGGCGAAGGCACGGAGTTTAATGGCGCCCAATTGCTCAACGGAAGCACACCCGTGATCAATGTGGGCGCGGGCGGCGTCCAGGTCACGCTGCCAGAGTCGACGCCCGCGTCGCTGGGCATCAACGGCGTCGACTTGAGCACGCAGGTCGGCGCGCAAGCGGCTCTTGGAACGATAGACACGGCTCTGAACCGCATCGACCAGAATCGCGCGAGTCTGGGCGCGCAGCAGAACCGGTTTGAAAATGCGATAAATCAGCGCGAGATTCAGGGGCTGAACGCGCGCGATTCGGAATCGCGTATCCGCGACTTGGATATTGCCCTTGGTGTCATGGAAAGGACGCGCGGACAGTTGCGGCAGCAAAGCGGCCTTGCCGCACTGGCGCAGAGCAACGTGACGCCGCAGTCGGCGCTGCGTCTCCTCGGCGGTTGACCAGTTGCCCGCGGCAGAGACCATTACGGGGCGCGGCCGTGGCCGGTGGGTCATGTGCCGCGCTCGCGGTCGTGGACGGGTATAAGGCATGGAAGAAGCCGGCGGCGGAACGGGGCATTCGGACGAAGCGCGGGAAAGACTGTGGCGCAAGCGGCTCGAGATCGAGCGGCGGTACCAGATGCTCGAAGGCGATGAAGACGCCTTCTACAGCAAGCGCAAAGCCCTGTCGGTCTGGTCCGTGAGGGCCGTGCTGCAGACAGTGGGCCTTTACGAGCGCGGGATGCGCAATGCGATGCAGCCCTCGTTGAAACGGCTCGATTTCCGCTTCGCGAATCTGCCCGGCCCGCTTGATGGGTTGCGTATCCTGCACCTCTCCGATTTTCACTTCCGCGAACGCGCCCCGGAATTGGCGGGCGCGGTGGCCGCGTGCTTGCGCGGAGTCGAGGCGGACGTGTGTTGCATGACCGGCGATTTCCGGTTCGGATATTACGGCCCGTCCTCCCATGTGTGGGAGCAGCTTGCCGTCGTGCTGGACGGCGTTTCGGTGGGGCTGGGTTGTTACGCGGTATTGGGCAATCATGACGTGAGCGTGCTTCGGGAGGGCCTTGCGGATCTGGGCGTGCGCCTCCTGGTGAACGCTGGAACCGCGATTGAGGTCAACGGCGCCGAAGTCTGGATTGCAGGGATTGACGACCCGCATGATTTCCAGTGCGCCAGTGTGCCCCATGCCATGATGGGCGCGCCGGCGGGTGCCTTCCGCGTCCTGCTCGCGCACACGCCGCAGGTCGTGCATGAAGCCCGCGCACATGGCGTATCCCTGTACTTGTGCGGCCACACGCACGGCGGCCAGGTCCGTTTCCCCTTGATTGGCGCGGTGCTGACCAACGCGCCCGGAGTGCCCCGGCAGTGCCTGATGGGCCCATGGCATCTGAACGGCATGCAAGGACACACTTCCGCCGGACTCGGTACGACTGACCTGCCCGTGCGCTACAATTGCCCGCCTGAGGCCGCGCTGATTACTCTTCGGAGCGGCGCGCCGGCGTGAGAAGGGACAACGCACGATGACATGGGCTGCCGCGCTGGCGTTCTTGCTTGGTCAACCTGCGAACCTGTTGCCTGAAACGCTGACGCCTGAGTCGTTCGCTCAATGGGCGGTCTGGCCCGAGTGCGCGCGCGTCGAACTCGCTGAAACCGAAGCTGGCGCAGCCGTCCGGATTTCCGTCGGAGCGGACCAGGACGTTTCATGGCGCCAGGCGATACGGCGGTTCCCCGTGAAGCCGGGGCAGCGTTTTCAGGCGTCCGTGCGTGTGTTGGGCGCAGACCTGCGCGACGGCGCTGGCGCCGGTCTTTCCATCGGCTTTTATGATCAAGAAGACCAGCGGATCTCACACGCTGAAGAATACTGTAACCGCGAAGTATTGCCATGGTCCCCTGTTGTGGTCCGTGGCGAGGCCCCGCCGGGCGCCTGCGTGATGCGCTACGTGCTGGTGCTGCACGGGCGCGGCGACGCGTACTTCCACGCGCCCCGGCTCCTCGACCTCGGCACGGCCTCCGCACCGCCTGAGGACGGCATGGTAACAGTGCGCGCCACGGACGAAGTGGTGTGCGACAGTCTATTGGGGTTCGGTTTCGAGGACGACGGCTGGTTTTACAGTATGCAGAATGCGGAGCGCGGGGTTGATGACGCTGCGGTCGCCCTGCGCGAAAAGCGGGTTGCCTGGCTCGAACCGGACTGGGTCCGCATGTTTTTCTGGTACCACGACTGGAACCCGAATCTGGATGCGGCCGAGTTCACTTGGGAAAGTGACAACATGCGCAGCCATTATCGTTCGCTTGACCTGTATCAGCGGATCGACGCGCGGGTCACCATATGCGGCGTTGAGTGGGGGATGCCGCAGGTCTTCGCCGACCCGCACCGGCTATCGCAGGCTATCGGGGAGCTTCTGGAACATCTGATCGTGGCCAAAGGGTACACCTGCGTGCGCGATTGGACATTGACGAACGAGCCGAACCTGTTTTACGCGCCCAAGGGAAATACGTTTGATCGCTATCGCGAGATCCATCGGCTTGTGCGGGCCGAATGCGAACGTCGCGGCCTCTCCGTGAACATCGCAGGCAGCGATGACGGCCGCGGGGCGCCATGGTTTCAGCACTGCGTGCGCGACGATGACTACTTCGCACTGGCGGACCTTTTCGCCTCGCATTTCTATCTCAGCCCGCCGGAAGTCCCGTTTGCGGAGCGTATTTTCCGGGACCGGGTTGAACTCCTGCGCGCGCGCACGCCCGTCAAGCCGTTCGTAGTCGCCGAATTCGGCCTGCAGGATTGGCGTACCGAGCCGCCCGACAAGAATCCCTTGATGCGCGAGTATTCCTGCGCGATGCACACGGCGGCTTGCTTCATCGACGGCCTTAACGCGGGCGCAGCGGGATTCAGCGTCTGGTGCCTTCAGGAAATGTACTACCCCGGCGCGGAATCGCCCATGCGATTCGGTTTGTGGGATTTTGGCGGCGATTGGGCCGTGCGGCCTGTATACCATGCGGTCGCGTGTTTCACCCGGCACGCGAAAGCGGGCGATGTGGTCCGGCGCTGCGTGTCCAGTTACCCTGACGGGTTCAAGGCGGTGCGTGTGGGCGACACGGTCTTTTGGGCGAATACGAGCGAACGCTCGCTGGAGGCGCGCATCGAGGACTTCCCGGCTGCTTACGCGCGCGCATGGACTGAGAACGATGTGGGCGGAGAGAGCGAATCCGGTACGGAAACGCTTTTGGAACAGGGTGCATGCGCGGTTCCGCCGCGCAGTTTCGGGCTTATCGCCGCGCAAAAGCCGTGAACTGCGCCCGCTTGAGAAACACCTTCACCGCAGGGCATTGCGGAGCAGTCTGGTATCCCGCGTGGCGCGCAACGCCCCAGAGCACGGGAACTCAATCGACGCCGTCGGGGATCATGTGCATGTTGTAGAAATCAACGATGCTTTTCTGCTGTTTGCCTTCGATGACGTCCTTCATGAAGGCGAGACCCGTACGCGGATGTTTGTTCAAGATGCCGGTGATCATGTAGGGCAGTTCGTATCCCCAGCGGCTTTCATCCTTCATCTTGAAGAAGTACTTCTCGATGAGTTCGAGTACGGGCCCAAGTCTGAACTTCGGGTTCTTCAAAAAGCCGAGCAGTAGTTCCGTGGGGCAGTTGCCTGCCGCGCGGCCCATGCCAAAGATAGAACCGTCTACCCAGTTGATACCCTTAATAATCCCTTCGACCGTGTTTGCAAACGCCAATTGCTGGTTGTTGTGGCAATGGATGCCCAGTTCCTTGCCATGCAGCATATTCCTGTACTTTTCGGCCAGATAATGGACCTGTTCGGAATAGAAGTAGCCGTAGCTGTCCACCAGGTACACCACATCGACGTTTGTCTCGGCCAATTGGCGCAGCGCCTCGTCCAGGTCCGGTTCCAGGTTGGTCGAAACCGCCATGATGTTGCACGTCACCTCGTAACCCAGTCCCTTGACGTGGTTGATGAGATGAATTGCCTTGTCGATGTCCTTGACATAGGTCGCGACCCGGACCGTGTTGACGATTGACTCGCTGCGCGGAAGGAACGCGTCATAGTCCGTGCGTCCCACGTCGCACATGATCGAAATCTTCGTATCGCATGCAAAGGCCACGTCGCGCAGGTCCGCCTCATCGCAATACCGCCAGGCACCGTGATTCGCGGGCGGAAACATCTTCTTGTCCACGCGATAGCCGAGTTCCACGTAATCTATGCCTGCCTCGGCGAGCTTGTGAAAGAGATCGCGCACGAGCTCGCGCGGGAACTCCCAGTTGTTCATCAGGCCGCCGTCGCGGATGGTACAGTCAACTACCTTGATTTGCGGGCGATACATGTCGGGTCTCCGTAATGGAATGGGTCCGAAGAATAACGGGAAAAAATGAAGCCTAGCCGTTGGCCCGGGAGCATGTCAAATAGGTTCGCGGCCAATGCTGCGATGTCTGCGCGCGAAGCGGGCGCGCGCGGCGGAATTAATCACGCGCGGCCGGCGCTTCGAGGAGCGGTGTCCCCGATGGCCGTCTGGCGAGCACACGCCAGAAGAAGGCGTCACCCTCGGAAAAGAGTTGGGGTGCGATATCCCGTGGTTCCAGTTCATTAACGTGGGGAACCTCTTCCAACGCTACAGGCGTGAACTGGATTCCGGCGGCGGCATGTCGAGCGATGGTGTGAATGCCCCCGGCGCAGCCGATCAGAAGCAGGAGCACGAATAACCGCATGCGAGGCTCTCGCCAAACCGACTTTGCCCGTGCTGTTGAAGCGGCGAGAATGACCTGGAGCGTCAACAAAGCGGGAATGATGCCCTTGGCGGGGAAATCACAGGCTTTGCCCACCCGATAGAGGGGAAAGGCTATCAGGCAGAGCAACGCGAGCGTCCACCAGGCGCGCCAAGGCCGCCAGCTTCCGTCGTCAAAGCGCACCGGGCAGAAGACCGCATAAACACCGAATTCCAGCAAGAACACCAGCAAAAGATAGGGCCAGGAACTCAGCGGCTTGTGAAACTCCCAAAGCCACCCGTATACAAATCGGCCGTCATTGGACAAGAAGAAGAGGCTTGCCACGAGCAACAGCATGGGCGACACGACAAAGGTGACGAAGTTGCATGCGCCTCGGAGGCGCGTTTGCCACGCGGCCAGGACCACAAAAGGCGTCATGCCCAGCGCCACAAAAGCGGATCCGATGGGCGCCGCCGCCCACAACAGACCCAATCGGGTGGCGGAACGTCTGCGCAGGGCCTCGTGAAGGAACATCAGGACGACAATCCATCCGGGCAGCGCATGATGGAATCCAATAGACAGAAGTGTCGTGTTCGATGAGTACAAGAGAAAGTAGTTGCCGCAGACCGGGCCTGCCGCGCCGCGTACGGCGTGTAGGGTCCACCAGTCCAGGTACGGCGCGTGCGCCATTGCTTTCAATACCTGGGGCCAGGCGGAAATTACAAGCCAGCCCAGGAGGTCCATGCCGCCGAAACACAGGAGAAGGACGACATACACCAGCGAGGGTGTTCCAACCAGCCTCAGGAACCATTGCGAAGCGAGCAAGGTGCCTGTCGCAACCCACAGCACCAGCGCCCAATTCGCGGCGGTCCAACCGAATACCTTGCCCACCAGTGCGGCGGGCAGGTAAACGGCCACATAGGTCACGAGGAAACCGGGCGTATTCTCGGGGCCTGTCTGCGCGTACCAGAGAGGCCATGGCTGCTCCACCAGATCGCGGAGGAAGGCGTTGTGCTTTTGAAAGTCGTGGTCGAACTGGGGACCAAACCCGCCGATCCCCGAGAGCAAGGCGATGGTCAACGCGATGACCGCTGAAAGTAACAGGCGGCTCCAAGGGTATTCACGGTGTCGCCTCTTCTCCTGTGCGGCGGTATGGGAAGGGGACAACGCTTCTGGCGCTGTCGCGGCGCGGCCCCGCTGCGTGGTCTGTTGCAGTCCCAATAAGAGTAGGATACAGCATGGAAAGGAATAGACAGGCCTGAGCCAGCCAAGCAGGAACAGAAACCAAGGCACGAAAAGATAGAGCAGAGAGCAACGCTCCAACACGATACGCGATTGTGCAACACTGCGTTTCGCGTTGTCTGCCCGGCGCCGAACCTTTCCCGATATCCCCATGGCCAATTCCCGCCTTTGCATAAAGCCTAAGCGCAAATAAGACGCTTTGACCGGAGACGCGGGCAACCCTCGCTCTTCAAAAGCATGATTCAAAACCCATTCTGCCAGATAGGGTTGCTTCTTAGCAAACTATAATGACAAGAATAACGTTGCATGTCAATTCGAAGCATGTCAGGTCGAGTGCTGAGGCGGAGATTCACGGCTCCGCGGCCGGCGCCCGCGCCGGTTGTCCAGCGAGCGAAGCCCTTTCCAGAAACCGATAACCCGATGCGCTATTCAAGACATCCCATGCCGGAGGTTGTGCATGACATCCGTTGTGCCGATTTCTTGCGCTGGCTTTTTGCTGTGATGCACGCGGCGCAAGCAGCACCTCTCCGGCCATGAATCCCGCACCCTTCCTTTGTGGTTCACTTCGGAGGCCCTTGTGAACGCGCCCGAATATGCTCGCAGAAGAATTGCATACAATCTTTTCATGAGTCAACCCGCGCAGTGTGTTACGCTTGCGGGAGCACGCCGCGTTGCGACATCGTATCCGGCACACAGGGCATGACGTATGCATGCTTCAGGCAAGATTGCGGTCAAGGTTATTCTCGTCCTGGGCCTTCTGGCTTTTGCCGGGCTCTACTTCGCGTCCGTTGCTTTGAAACATGGATTGCAGCCCGACGCGCGCGAGCGTGTGATTCTGACACGGTCCCTGAGTCCATTTGATCATCGTCGCGCCATGCGCGACCTCGAGACGATGCTCGCGTTCGGACCGCGCCCTTCCAATTCAGATGCAAACGCGTCCGTCCGGCGCTGGCTGAGCAGCCAACTGCGCGCAGCGGGCTTCCCGGTGCGGGAGCACGCTTTCGAAGCAGATACACCGCAGGGGCACATATCCATGACGAACCTCATCGCAGCCTCTCGTGGCGGGCGGCCTGGGGCGACTGCGATAATTACGCATTATGACACGATGCCGGTCACTGACTTTGTTTTCATCGGCGCGAATGCAAGCGGGGCAGGCGCGGTTTGGCTGTTGGAAATGGCGCGAGCCATAGGCCCGGAGTGCAAGGGCCGTTCGCTCTGGTATATCTGGTGCGATGGTCATGAGTGGCCAGACGGCAAAGGCCGGGATGGGTTGTACGGCAGCCGCGCGCTGGTGGCAGATCTTGAGGCACGCGGCGAACTTGGCCAGCTGGCCGCGGCGATAGCCGTGTCGCGCATTGGCGATTATTACCTCGGGATCGCGCAGGACCCCGCCGCACCGGCATGGCTGCGGGAACTGGTGTGGGACGTGGCCCGGGACCAAGGGCACGGGCAACACTTCAGGGCCGCGGCCTACGCGTTCCGCGATGACCACATTCCATTCCGCGACGCAGGGATCCCGTGCCTGGCGCTAATTGACTTCAGTTTCGGCGGGTCGCGGCTCGAACACGACCGTTACTGGCGCACGGCGGGGGATACGCAGGACCGCGTATGCGGCGAGAGTTTGCAGGCTGTCGCCGACGTTCTATATCATGCACTACCATCTATTGACGGCCGGCCTGAGGCCGGCCCCGAAGGGTAATCATGTCCATTAGGTACCACGGGGACACGACGTGGCTTCACGATGCTTCCCTGGATGAAACGAAGAAGATCGTTGAAGCTCTCTACCGCGTACACCGGCTTATTTCGGTCATCACGGACTTGAATTCGCTTCTGGCGCAGATCATGCTCGAGAGCCGCGCGGTCGCGCATGCGGAAGCCTGTTCGCTCATGCTGTATGACGAGGCGAAGGAGGAACTGTATTTTCAGGTCGCACTCGGCGACAAGGGCGACCAGCACGCGCTGATCCGGGATGTCCGATTGAAACTGGGGCAAGGTATTGCGGGCGCAACCGCCGCGACGCGCCAGTCTATCAGTGTGCCCAATGCGCAAGCCGACCCGCGTTTTTACCGCGAGGCCGATGAGGCAAGTCACTTCACCACCCACAGCCTGCTAGCCGTGCCCATGATGGACCGGGAGAAGCTGATCGGCGTCATAGAGGTCGTGAACAAGATCGGCGAACCTGCCTTTACGACCGCGGACCTGCATGTTATGGAGATGTTCTCCACGCTGGCGGCATCGGCTATCGTGAATGCGCAGTTGATCGAAGCTGGACTGCGCAAGGAGCGTCTCGCGGCTATCGGTCAGGCGGTGGCGGGCATGTCGCACCACACCAAGAACATCCTGACCAGCATGAGCGGGGCAACCGACCTTATCGAGCAGGCGCTGCATGAGAAGAACTACGCCATGCTCGAGCGCACGTGGCCGATCGTGAAGCGCAGCACCAAGCGGATTTCGAACGTGGTACAGGACATGCTCACGTATTCGAAGGCGCGCGAGCCCCGCCGCGAGCCCTGCGACCTCGCGGCGCTTATCGAGGAAGTGCGGCAAAGCTTTGCCGAGTTGTTCGTCCAGCGGAAGGTCGAGATTGCCATAGACACGGCTTTTCTCACGGGTCCCGTCCCCGTAGACGGGCAGGCGCTTCACCGGTGCCTGTTCAACTTATTGACGAACGCGGCGGACGCGGTGCCCGCACAAGACGGCAGGATCACCATTACGGCGCGCGCCACGCCTGACGGTGGCGCGGTGCTTGACATTGGAGACAACGGCCCGGGCGTGCCGATGGAGGTGCGCGACAGCATCTTCGAGCCGTTCTTCTCGACTAAGGGGTCGCGGGGCACGGGCCTGGGGCTTGCGGTAAGCCGCAAGATTGCGCGGGAACACGGGGGTGACCTGACGCTTGAGGATCAGCCCGGCGGGGGGGCGCTTTTTCGCATTACGGTGCCGGGCCGCGCAGAGAAACCGGTCAATCCAGTGGTTGCGGGCTGACCGCCGCGCCATGCTGAACAGAAGGCACGAGACCTAAGCAGAGATGAGGAATTATGCCAAAAGAGCGGAAAGGGAAGAGGGACTGGTGGGTGCCCGTGCGCCGATGGTTGAAATCATTGAAGAACATCGACGCGTTGGGATGGCCGGCCTGGATGGTGGTTTTTGCGCTGTTGGCCTATCCCGGGATTCGTGTTGCACGCCTGCTTACCTATGAGCAGATTTCGACGAGGGTCGCCACGATTTCGTTCGGACTGGTCCTGGCGGCGGTCGCGGCGGCTTTTGTTACGTGGGGGTTGAACAGTATCGTGACGCGCGTGGCCGCGCGCCGGAAAGAGACCGCGCGGCGCAAGAATAAGAAGAGGAAGTAGCATAGCCCTTGCGTGCGCTTCCGTAATGCATCGTGCCGCGGCGCGATGAAAGGCATGGTGGAGCCATGACGGACCTGCAAGAACTGACCCAGTATGTGGAAGAGAATCCGAATGACCACGAGAAACGGTGGCTCCTGGCCAAGAAGTTGTACAACGCCTGTGAGTACCGTCTGGCGTTGGAACATCTGCAAGTGTTACGCAATGAATGGCGGGAGAAGCTGCATGTCGTCCGGTACAGCGCGGCGACCTACTACAGATTGGGCCGTTACGAAGAGGCGTTGCGGGACCTCGAGTACGGAGTTGCGACCTGGCCAAATGAAATAGGGCTGCGCGAGCAGGAGGCGCGGGTGCTCGAGACGGCCGGCAGGCGCGAGGAGGCAGCGCGGGCCTGGGATGAAGTCCTCAAACTCGACCCGAAGCATTCCGTCGCGGAGAGCGCCGTGAAACGGCTGCACGAGAAACCGGCAAAAACCCCCACCTTTGATTTGAATCTGGTCGGCACGGACAGCGGCATCAATCTGCATCCGGGCCAGACATGCCCGAACTGCGGCGCGCAGAATACGCTGGAGGCGGAATTGTGCTGGCAGTGCAAGGCCCCTATCTTCTCGGTGCGCGCGTCACGTGCCGGCATGCGCGCCCAGACCCCTGGACAACCGCTCGTTGATCCGCAGACGCTGCGCCTGGCAGCGGGCATTGGCGTAGGTGTGTTGCTGTTGGCGGCATTTGCGCTCGGGTTCCGCTCGCTTGTCATGACGCCGGACGAGTCCGGGGACGCCCTGATGTCGTTTTACCAGTATGAGTTGGCGGGAAGCCGCCTCGCGACCGGAATCGTGCTTGTGCTGGTATGGCCGTTGGTCCTTCATCTGGCGCTTTACCTGCTCAACAACATGACGGTTTCTTTCGGCGCGATCAATCTGACCGGGCTGTTCCTGGCAGGCCTGACGTTCCTCGGCTCGTGCATATCCGCGGCTGCATTGATTCCGGTGCTTGTGCTCGCGGCTGTCCTTTCCCTCTTCTTATTTCTCGGTTTGTTGCGATGGAAAGTGGGGCAGGCGCTCATGGTCTGGGGACTGCAGCTCGTGATTGTGCCCGTGGTGGCTGTCTTTTCGTTTGCCGCAGCCGAATACATCCGCGCGGGCGCGCCATTCAATCCCGTCACCGAACTCCCGGCGGTCATCGCATACGCCCGCTACGACGACGCGGGTCTAGGCCTGGAATGTCAGCGGACGTTGACCGAAAGACTGCCCGCGGACCACATGATTACCTGGTCGCGGAGCGGTTCAGTATGGCTTGATCACTATGGGAGTACGGCAACTATCACTATTGTGCCGCAGTCGGGTGCGGGGGGGCTTGTTTTCGATTTTCTCGATGACAAGGGCAGTACCATGGGCTTTGACACGGACATCAGTCGAACCTACACCAAGACCTACCGGATCGAACCCGGCAAGCGCTATCGGGTCAAGATTAGCGGTCCTGAAGCAGCCGTGGCCGAAGTAAGCATCAGAGGACTGCTCCGGCACAGACTAGATTGAACCCGGGCCGGCCGCCGCGACAGGTATCCGCCAGCGCCGGGCATGCTCTTCAAGGGCGGTGCGCCGTTCCGGGGTCGTGAGCGCATAAAGCCATTGCCACGCTTCAGCATTCGAGGGCCAGCGCCACAGGCACGCCTCGAATGCGCGTACCGCACCATCGAGATCGCCGAGTTCCACGGCGGAGCGACCCAGCTGCAGATGCAGGCGCGCCGTGTCGAGCCCTTCCATGGCTAACAGGAACTGAATATGCGCTTCCTTCGCGGCGCCATTCTCCCACAGGGCCATGCCGTACTCTTCCCGCGCTTCCGGATTGGGCCAAGGGTGTGCCAGCACGTGTTCATAGAGCTTCACCGAATCGCCGCCCCGGACATGCACGTTCTCCGCCGCGGCCAGCCGCCAGCTCGGCAGCGTGCCGGTCCAGCAGGTCGCGGCGAACAGGGCCGCGGCCAGCGTGAAGACCGTCATGGCAAGCGCGCCGGAATCGCGTTCGTGAAGGCGCGTGTAGCGCCCGCGTGCGAGCAGAATACACGCGAGCAGGAGCGCGGCCAGCGCGTGAGGCGCGCTGTGGAATCCGGCGTTGAAGAACGCGAAGGCAAGCAGCGCGGCAAGGCCGCCCCATTCGGCGCCGCGCCGACGCAGCAGGCGCGCAAACATCCAGGCGCAGCATGCGAAACCGGCGAGTCCCGTCTCCGCGAGCAGTTGGACCGGTTCGCAATGGGCGTCCGTCGTGTGCAGGCCGTTGTGCGCATAACGCTCGCCGCCGGGGGCATCCAGTGCCTTCCCCTGGTAATAGGGGCTCCAGTAGGCATAGTTGCCCAGACCTACTCCGGCCACGGGGGCAGCGCGAAACATGCGGACGGCCCCGTCCCAGAACCAGAGGCGGAGGTTGCCGCCGTCGTCTTCCGGGCCGAACGTGCTTGTCATGCGATCGATGGTGCGTTCCGGCGCCAGGCAGACCGTGACCGCGATGATACCAGCGGAGAACGGGAGGACGATCGCGGCGCGCGCGGGCCGCAGTTGCCGCCACGGGCAACCGGCGGCCATACCCACCGCGGCGGCAAGCCATGCGCTGCGGGAAGCGGACAGCAGCAGTGCAACCGACACCAGCGAGAAGGCGGACAGGCGAAGGGCCGGTCTCCAAGGAGCGCGAGACCCGGTCTTGCCCTCGCCGAGCAGGCGCGGGAACATCAGGGCGAGCCCGAAAGCCATGTAGCCGCCGAACAGGTCCTGATTGGCAAAAACGGAATACACGCGCTGGTCATTGCCTTCGAAGACGGGAAACCAGTGTGGCGCGAGGCGCAAGTACTGGACGAGACCCAAGGCCGCGGCGAGGACGGCGCTTGTTTCAAGGGCCATACGCAAACGGGCGCGCCATGCGCGTTGCTCCGTGAGGTCGTAGGCGGCCAGGGCTGCCGCGAGCAGTACGGCGAGACGTGTGGCTTCCTCGACCACGCGCCAAGGCAGACGGGCGAAGAGGGGACCAAGGGCCAGGACGACAGCGACAAGCAGACAGAACCACAAGGGGAGCAAGGCGCGCGCCCCGCGCCAGGAAAGGCCGCCGCGGAACAGCAGGCCGAGCGCGGAAATGGCCACACCCGCGCTGAGCACGAACTCCTTCGCGTGTGCGTAGGTGACGACGCGATAGGAGTGAGCGAGCGTTACCGCCACGACTGTCAGACATAGCATACCGCCGCACCACAGGTCGCCAATGCGGCGCGGCCAGGCTTCTGGCAGCACGAACTCGGGCAAGGCCCCCTGAAAGGCCGTGCCCCAATCCTCGGGCGCAGCCTTGTCTTCGGCGGCAGACTCGCGCTGTGATTCGCAGACGGGTTCTCCGGTGTCTTGTGTCACAAGCAGGCTCGCCTCTCGCGTTACTGTGCAAACGCCATGACTTCGACCAAGTGTCGGCCCGTGTTTTCCGTGTTCGAAGTCACGGTAACACGCACGTACCGGGCGGGACGCGCCGCGAACGTGCAGGTCACGCCGTTGCGCGTTGCGCGCTGCGGATTGTCCCGGTAATCAGCCACGGTGTCCCAGGCCGCGCCGTCCGTCGAGACCTCAACCACGAAAGCGTAGGAGCGCACGTCCCCGTAGTAGAAAACGACGACAACCCGTCCCAGGTTAACGGCGCTCTCCAGGTCCACCTGCCACCACGCTGCCGGGTCAGTGGTTATGTCGGTGGCCCAATACCGGGACGTGCCGTTGCGCCACCCGTCGTTAGCGCGTTCCGGTGCATGCGGCGGCAGGAACGCCGAACAAGTCGCGGGCTTGCCGGTGGTCAGACTCAAAGCGTCAGGCGTTGCAACAACATCCTTGTATTGTATCCAGAGCCTGCGCGCCAGCGCGATAACATCGCCTTGCGGCGTATCCGGGTAGGTCTCCGTCCCCCGGGTCCACGAGTCCTCCCAAGTCTGTAATTCGCGCTCGAACACCGGCGCGTCAAACGGTTTCCCGGAGTCAATCGCATCTCGCAGCGCCGCGATGAAACGTTCCCAGCGCGGAAGGTAGAACGACCGGACGAGGCCGCTCCATTGCTTGCTCGCGTAGTCATGCAGAACCCCGTCCGCGGGTCCCCAAAGGGTGATCTGATTGCGCGCGTTCCACTCGTAGAGCCTCTTGTCATCCTCCGTGACGGCCCAACGCTTGGCTGCGTTCAGCCACGCGCCCAAAAGGAACTCCCGGCGGGTGCCAAGCAACTCATCCATGTCGCGCAGCAGTTGGAGAAGCCGGCCTCCTGCCGCGTCGAGCGCCGCAAGGTCGCGAGCTTCATACGCTGCCACGATTTCCCCCTGCAGCACGGCGGCGTAATCCGCCAGTACTTGCCTGGAGACATGAACAAGGTCGTATTGATAGCTGTCGAGATTGCCGAGGGCGTCCGCTCCGGCAAGTAGTGCCTCCCACGCTCCGGTCAGTTCGTGAGGATCATAGGCGCGGTCCAGGCTGCCCCACGCCCCCCCTGATTCGAGGGATGGACGGACGCACACGACGGAACCACGCTGTCCCGGCGTCCGGTAGGCGGTATGCAACAGCCGCTGCCATGCCCTCTCGGCGTTGGCGTCCACGCGCCCGTAGCGGCGTTGCGCGTAATGTCCGGCCCAGTCGGAAAGGTCAATAGGGCGGGGACGCCACGCCAAGTCGCTGAACAGGTCGTACACAACCGGATTATGGCCGAGTCCTTCCATCAGGAGCCCCATGCCCTCGAGGCGTCCGTGCGCGGGCGAAGCGAGGGCCGCCTGGACGCCCTCTGCAATTTGCGGCAGACCGCCGTGCAAGCTCACCTGATCGCCGAAACTCTGGATGATGGACCACACCCACGGTTTGCCGTAGAAGGCTTCCGTCTTCTGCCACGCGGGCGATACTTCGCAGTAGAGGTCCAGGAGTAACAGCCGGTTATCCGGGACGGCCCCGAGCATCGCCTTGGCCTGCGGCGGTTTCCAAAAATGAGGGTTATTGACGAACAGCCAGCCCTGCATGACCCAGACGGCCTCCGGGTCCGCAGCGGCCATGGCCCTATAGACCGCCCTGCCCATTTCTTCCAGAAATGCGGGGTCGTTGCTTGGCGGGCTCATCTCGATGAACGTGTCCGAAGCATAGAAATGATCCGTACCGAATTGGCGCGTCTGTTCCTCGACGAAGAGTTTTCCCACCCGCTCGAAGAGAGGATCCGCCGGGTCCAGAAACAGAGTGCCCGGAAAACCGCACCAGGCCGGCAACTGCCGGAACTCAGCCTCGGGAAAATGCGTCCTCAGCGCGGCGGGCACATGGCCCGTGAATCCTTGCAGCAGGGGTTTCATGCCCAGTTCGCGTTCGCGCGCGAGTATCTTCTCCTGTAGCGCCGCGTGGCGGTCGATCCAGTCTTGCGGCAGTGGACCACCCCAGCCGTCGATACAGCCCATCCAGCCGAAGGGCAGGTAGGCAGGCCCAACGAAGAAAGATTGCAGTTCCTCTGCGCTCAGCCCCAACCCCCGGCAGACCCGTTGCCACACCGCCTCCTGGCCCGTGACCGCGAGCGGCAGATTGATCCCGTGCAACGCCATCCAGTCGATTGCGCGCTCCCAGTCCGGCCAGTCCCACCACGCCATCGAATAACTGAAACAGCAATAATTGAAGCAGTAGCGGTATTGAAACGGCGAGACGACCCGGATCTTTTCCGCAACGCCCGGCAGAGGATCGGGCAGTTCCGTCTGGTTGCCCCAAAACACGGATATCTCCGCGTTTGCGTAGGTTTCGAGATAGTGATTCAAGGCTGACGCCATCGCCACGCCCGTTGTGCCGCGCAGGACCACCTTACCATCGCGCGTCTCGATCTCGAAGACATCGCCGCCTTCGTCCGGAGCGATGGGCTCGAACACGAACGCCTCCGCATGGTTTGGCAGGAGACGTTGTGCAAGCGCGCGGGCGGCCTCCGCCGGGTCTGCTGCCGCCGGACGACACGCGAAGAGCAGGACGAGGGCCAATGCCGGATACCGCGCCGCGCTGTATTGCAGCGCGCACGATTGGCGCACGGGTCGACAATGCATTTCAGACAGATAGGGTTTCAGGGTCGAATCCTCCGTACTCAGGGCAGTCATTTCCCCGTTTCGCGCCACAGATACCGGGCAGCAAGCGCCGCAATGATTACGAATGGCGTTATAATACGCTCGTGTGGTGTGTTCGAGGAAACGGGCGGCCGAACGGGAATCTGAGACTTCTCGCCCGGTACGGTCCGGGAGGGTGGCGCCATGAGTCGTTATCGAATGGAATGCGCGACATTGCTTGCGGCGGCGTTGTGCGCGTGGCTGGTGACGGCGTGCCCGCCAGAAGGCGAAGACGAGCGCGATTATCGCGAAGATATGCGCGGATTCGTGGAGAACATCGCGGCGTATGCGCGAGCAACCGACGCGGACTTCATCGTCGTGCCGCAGAATGGCGAAGCGTTGCTGACCGGCGACGGAACCGGCGACGGCGTGCTGAGCGACGCGTACGTCGCGGCGATTGACGGCCAAGGTCGCGAGGACCTCTTCTACGGCTACGAACAAGACAATACGCCCACGCCTGCCTCGGAACGCGACGCCATGCTCGCGCTTCTCGACCTTGCGGAGGATCAGGGGATCGAGGCGCTGATCACCGACTACTGTTGGACAAACGCGTACGTCGACAATTCCTGTGCGTGGGCCGCATCGCGCGGATTCATCTCGTTTGCGGCGAACCACCGTGACCTCGACTCGATTCCGCCCTATCCCGCAGCGCCGTACAACGTCCACGCGGGAGACATTGCGTTGCTTAGCGATGCGCGCAATTTCCTCTATGTCCTCGATCCAAACGCATTCGCTTCGCGCTCTGCCTATCTCGATGCGATCGCGAACACGAACTACGACCTGCTCATCATCGATCTGTTCTTCGATGAAACCGCGTTGACGCCGCAGGAATTGGCGTCGCTGAAGAGCAAGGCGAACGGCGGCGCGCGGCTGGTGCTGTGTTACATGAGCATTGGCGAAGCCGAGGACTATCGCTACTATTGGCAGCCGGGCTGGTCCGTGGGCAATCCGGCGTGGCTCGAAGCGGAAAATCCCGACTGGGAGGGCAACTACAAGGTGCGCTATTGGGAGCCCGGCTGGCAGGCTGTCATTTACGGCGGTCCGGGCGCGTATCTTGACCGCATTCTCGCCGCTGGTTTCGACGGCGTGTATCTCGACATAATCGACGCCTATGAGTACTTCGAGGCCCGCTAACCCGGGGCGTCCGGTGGAAAACGGGCGGGATAGGCCGGTAAAGTACGGCAACAGCATGGACAGTCCTGTTCAAGAAAGGGGAACGCGTCATGACCCTGTTACTGCCTGCCGCACTGCTCGCCATCACCCTGCAAGCGGAGCCGGTCCCGGTTATCCTGGATACGGACTTGGGTGATGATATCGACGACACATGGGCGCTTGCCATGTTGCTCGGGATGGACACCGTGGACCTGAAGCTTATCGTAACGGCGTCGGACGATACGCCGACGAAGACGCGGCTGGTGGCGAAAATACTCGAATACGTGGCGCGCACGGATATTCCCCTGGGCACGGGCGTGAAGACGAGCGACAACGCTATTCATCAGGCGCAATGGCTCGGCGATTATGACTTGGCAACCTATGAGGGGAAGGTGCACGCAGATGGTGTTCAGGCAATGATCGATTGCATCAACGCGAGTCCCGTGACTGTGACGCTGTGCGTTATCGGGCCGCAGACGAACCTGCGCGAGGCATTGCGGCGCGACCCCGGTATTGCGAGCAAGGCGCGGGTGGTGTCCATGGCGGGAAGTGTCCACATCGGTTATGCCGGGAAGGAAGGGCGCGTGCCGGAATGGAACGTGCACAAGGACGTGGAGGCCGCGCGCGCCGTCTTTGCCGCGCCATGGGAGATCGTCATGGCGCCACTGGACATCAATGGGACGCTGACGCTCGAAGGAGAGCGGTATCTCGCGGTCGCGGAATCGGGCGCACCGCTCGCGCGTGTCGTGACCGAGAACTATCAGGCATGGTCGAACCGGGACCATTACGGCGCGGACGCGAGCAGCGCGCTCTTCGACACGACGGCGACGTACCTCTGCTTCGCGGACGCGGCGATGGAATTGGAGACGGTGACGCTGATTATCGATGACAAAGGCAACACCATACCGGACGAAACGGGGCGTCCGGTCCGTTGCGCGTTGCGTTGGAAAGACCGCGTCGCTTTCGAGGAACTCTTGGTCGCGGCCTTGACCGGGGCAGCGCAGGCGCAACCGTAACGCGGTCTTCGTCGCCGCGGGTGCGCCCGGTTACAGGACGCTCGCGATGGCGTCGCAGAGGCGGTCCATGTTGCCCTCGGTCATGCCGGCCACATTGATGCGGCCCGATCCCACGATGTAGATCGCGTAGCGGTCGCGCAGTGCGGCGACCTGTTCGCGATTCAAGCCCGAGAACGAGAACATGCCTCGCTGCCGCGTAATGAACGAAAAATCCGTCTTTACGCCTTTGGCGGCCAGAGTCTGCACGAACCGTTGGCGCATGCCATTGATCCTGTCGCGCATCGACTTGACCTCCTGTTCCCACAGGCCGCGCAACCCACCGTCGCCGAGCACCGTGAGCACAATCTGGCCGCCGTGCGCGGGCGGATTCGAGTAGTTCGTGCGGATGCAACGCTTGATATGGCTGTAGGCCTTGTCCGCGGCCGTTTTGTCGCTGCCCACGACGGTCAACGCGCCCACGCGTTCGTTGTACAGCCCGAAGTTCTTCGAGAAGGAACTGCACACGACCAGTTCACGGCCCGGACGGCACATGGCCCGCACGCCGGCCGCGTCTTCCTCGAGTCCCTCGGCGAGGCCTTGATACGCGAAGTCGATCAGGGGCAAGAAACCGCGTTGCACGGAAAGCTGCGCGAGTGCGCGCCATTGCTCCGCGTCAAGGTCCATCCCGCTCGGGTTATGGCAACACGCGTGCAGCAGGACCACGTCGCCCCCCGGCGTACGTGACAGCGCCTCCGTCATCGCGTCGAACGCGAGACGCTTGCCCGCGTGGTCGTAATAGGGATAGGTCTTTGTCTCGATACCGGCGGCGTTAAACACGGCGGCGTGGTTTTCCCACGTCGGGTCGCTCAGCCAGACGCGCGCCGCCGGATTGCAGCGCTTGACGAAATCGGCGGCCACACGCAGCGCGCCCGTGCCGCCCGGTGTGTGCGCGGTGACGGCGGCGCCGCCCGCGGTGAATGGATGGTCCGCGCCGAACAAGAGCTTGCGCACTTCGAGCCCGTACTCCGGCGCACCGGGGATGGGCAGGTAGCTCTTGGATTTTTCGACCTCCAGGAGCCGTTTTTCCGCCTGTTTGACGCTTTCCAGAACTGGCGTATTGCCTTGAGCATCCTTGTAGACGCCCACACCCAGATTGATCTTGTCGGGGTTCGGGTCTTTCTTGAATGTCTCGGTCAAACCGAGAATCGCATCGGGCGGCGCCATCTCAAGTTGCTCGAACATGGTGCAGTTCCTTCCGGTCCCGTTGTTCCATTTATTGCCCCCTGCCCAGACGGGATCATAGCGCAACAGCCGCGAGGTCACAAGTCCGGGCCGAACCCGCCGTTACTGGACCACATTGAGGAGCGCTTCAAGCATGCGGTCCGCCACCGTGATGACACGCGCGGAAGCCTCGAAAGCGCGCTGGAACTGAATCAGGAAGGTGGCCTCTTCATCGAGGCTCACGCCGGACACTTCCAGCCGGCGGCGGTCGAAGTCGCCGACGAACGATTGCTCCACGTTCAGTGTCTGGTCGTTGGCGCGCGTGTCGATGCCGACCTGAACGACGGTGCCCTGGTAATGGTCAGCAAACGTCTGCGTGTTTCCGGCGAGGAGCAACGCGTTGCGAAGCGCGGCCAAGTCCAGCGCTGCCGTGTTGTCGCCCGTATCGAGCGGGTCCGTGCTGTACGCCGAAGTCACGTACTCCGGGTGGTCCAGCAGCAACTGACTCACGTCGATGGTGGAGGCATCGGTGCCCGTAAAGAAGCTGTTCAGTCCCAATGCCGCGAGTGCGCCCGATGTATCGTTGGCGAACGTGAACGTGAACCCCGCATCGGGCGTGATGGTGATCGTGCCGTCCGGCCCGACGAGTGCGGACATGCCGGTCAGGCCGTTGATGGCGGTCTCGATGTCCGTCAGCGTGGTCTGGTCCGCTGGATTGCCGGAGGCTACAACGGGCACGGTGACCGAATCGACGATATTGCCCGCGCTGTCGTATACGTAGACCTCGAACGAACCGTCCTCGATTTCGAAGGGCAACTGTGCCAGGGTCAACGGCGCGAACGGGCTAGCGACCGCGTAGGTCGAGGTCATGGGCACGCCGATGCCTGTGAGCCCGTTGCCGGAACTATGGATGCGGTTCACGGCATGCAGCAGCGTACGCGCGAGGTCGTCCAGGCGGCTATCCACGCCGACGAGCACGTTATCCCGGATATCAAGCGCGCCGAAGAGTTCGCCGCCGGTGATGGTGACCAGTTGGTCCGTGTCGGTGAAGCGCACTTCGAGCAAATCGGGCCGTGCGGGGTCGATGGTGGTCGTGCTGACCGCGCGCATTTCGCGATACTCATCGCCGTTGACGACCATATCGCTGCCCACGGTAATGTCGATCTGACCATCGTCTCGCTCGCGATACGTGAGGTTGGTCAACTGAGAGAGTTCGTCAATCAGCACGTCGCGGTCGTCGCGCAGGTCGTTTGCGCGGATGCCTGTCAGCTCGACGTCGCGGATCCGGCCATTGAGTTCCGCGATACGCGACATGAGCGAGTTCACCTCCGGCACGAGACCGCGGACGTCCTCGTTGGCGTTGGTGCGCAGCGTATTGAGCCGTTCGGCGGCCTGGCGCAGGCCCGCCGCCAGCGCCTGTGCCTCGCTGAGCAGCGATACGCGCACGGGGACATCCTCGACATGGGTCGAGAACTCGCCCAGGGCATCAAAGAACGCGTCGAGGCGCGTGCCGAAACCGATGTCGCCCGGTTCCTGGAAAATATCCTCTATGCGCGCGTAATACCGGGCGCACACCGACGCGCTTCCAAGACCCTGGGACGATTGGCGGTACACAAAATCCAGGTAGCTCTCGCGCAGCCGTTCGATCCCGGAGATACCGGGGCCGCGGCCAATGGCGCCGTATGGCGTGTAGAGAGGAAGCCGCGTCGTTAATTCTACCCGCTGCCGGGAGAAGCCTATCTTGCTGACGTTGGCGATGTTGTGGCCCGTGACGTCCAACTGGATTTGCGCTACTTGCAGACCGGCGCGGCCGATATCCAAGGCGCTGAATAGCGTTCCCACGGCGTTCTCCTGGTCTTGTGTATTTTTGTGCAACAAAAAAGAGCAACTGCCGTTCCAATTATCGGCAAGCTCGTAAGTGCCTTTAGCGCAATTGGTTGGAATCGATCCGCAATAGACCGGAATCCCCGGCCGTGGCAAAGCTTGCCGATGGGCGGAAAAAGCTGCTCTCTTGTGCTTTCCCGGCCACCCATGCCGGAAGGCGCGTCAGGCAGACAGGGGGGTGCTGGTGGGCAGCGGCAGAACCGTGAAATGCTACGGACGGCACAAACGGCTGTTCGGTAAAGGTCAGATTAAAGTGGGCGGCAGTCCTGCCGATATTCGGTGTGGAGCGTCTGAGAAAAAGGGCGAAAACCTATGTTGATTACGGATGCCATGAACGCCAGTGCGCCGCTGCCGGACAAATCCGGCGCTCGGGCCGCGCGCAACGCCGGCGCAACCGCCCGCGGGGCGGACACCGACGGGGTCGTCATCAGCGCGGACGCGCTTGCCGCCGCGGAACGGGCGCGTTTTGAAGTTCTGGCGGGGCAGGGGGATATCCGGCAGGAATTGGTCGCCCAGGCGAAAGAGGAACTCGCGCGCGGCGCGCACCGCATACAGCAGGTGGTCGTGGAAGTGGCGCGGAAGATGTTTCCCCTCGTGACGCCGTGATGGCCTGCGCCGCATGGCTTACCGGCAGCTGAATTGCCGCACCCGCTCCCGTATCTCCGCAAATCGTCGACCCAGCGTCCGGGCGGGCGTCTTCGCGGCCACAAAATCTATGCGTGTCGTGCGGCGCGTCGGGTTGCGCCAAGTGTCGGCGTCGACCGCGGCCAGCACAGCCAAGCCCGCCGCTTTCAGACACTCGCGCACGAAGCGCTCCGAGTAAATGCGCTCGCGAATCAGGCAAGCAGGACCGGTATTCACCCGGATATGCGAATCGGCGATGCCCGTGACCGGGTCGTAGGCGTTGGTCCAGACCGTCTCGAATTTGCCGTTCTTCTCCGACCAGGACCGGCCCGCAAAGTGCTCTGTGACCATGCGGGCCGTCACGATGTCGAAATAGGCCAGGCCGCCGGGCTCCAGCGCATCCGCGAAGCCCTGCACCGCAGCCGCCACTTCGTCTCCTTGCAGCAGGAAATTCAGGCTGTCGAAGAGGCAGGTGACAAGGTGAAACCTGCCGCGGACCGGCAATGCGCGCATATCCGCGGCGGCCGTTACGCGCTGTTTCATTTGTGCGCGGCCCGCTCGCAGCATGGCGAAACTCAAATCCACGCCCATGCTGCGCCACCCTTCCCCGCGCAGCCGCCGAATCAGCGTGCCCGTGCCGCAAGCAACGTCGAGATGACAGAAACCCTCGGGCAGCAGTTCGCCGAGGGTTAGCGCAACCGCCGCCCAGTGGTTATAATCGACATGCTCCATGAGCACGTCGTAATAGCGCGCCAGCCCTTCGAGCGAGTCCTGCACGTTCATGGGGCGCATCCCTCGTTCAGCCAGTGCAGGAATTCGCCGCTCGCCGGGTCGAGGACGGCTTTGTTTTGATGAAACAGAAGCCGCGTCTCCGCCGCATAGCGGAGAGCGGCTTCGAAACCATCGCGCCGCAGCATTTCCCGCGTGCGCGCCGCTTCGGGATATCTGCGCGCCGGTTCGCTGAAGTCCGCCACGTACAACGCCTGCCCCAACCTGCTGAACCCGGGCCGCCCCGTGGTGTGCCAATAGACGGCGTCAAAGACATCCGGGTTGTCGAGTCCCAGTTCGTACCGGATTTCCGCGGCGGCCACGGGGCCGTGCAGCAGGTTGGGCTTGGCCTCGTGCCAAGGGCGAATCGGGATGCCAAACGTGCGCGCGCGCCGCGTCAGCTCTTCGTTGTCCAATGTGCGGCACAGGTCGTGCAGCAATCCCGCGGTGACCGCCAGGTCATGGTCCACCCCGGCCTGGTCCGCAAAGGAGGACACAAACTCCGCGACGAAGATGCAGTGCTGCGCCTTCTCCGCGGGCAGCCGGCCGCGTACCAGCGCCACGTATTCCTTGGCGCCCGGCGTCTTAACGATGGGCATGGTACAGTCCCCGTTCCGCGATGACGCGCAACGCGGGCGCGGGAATCCACGCGGCGGCGTCTTCCCCGGCTGCGAGACGCTCCCGGATTTCCGTCGAGGAGACCGGCGAAGCGGGCAGGCGCAGCATCTGGCAACGGTCCGCGTAGGGCGCGCGCACGTGTGTGCCGTTGTCGGCGCGCGGGGCCACGAGCAGCCGTGCCCGCGCGACGATTTCCTCCGCGCGCCGCCACTTAGGGAGATCGAGCAAGGAGTCGAATCCTATGATCAGGAAGAACGTTGCTTGCGGGGAGAGGCTGCCGAGCGCTTCCAGCGTATCGACCGTATAGCTCGGGCCCTTGCGGTCAATCTCGATGCGGGACGCTTCGAACCCCGGCTCGTCTTCAATCGCCGCGGCGACCATCGCGAAGCGGTCTTCGGCATCCGTGAGCCCTTCGTCCCGCTTGTGCGGCGGCGAAGCGGCCGGGACAAACAAGACGCGGTCGAGCCGCGCCTGGTCGCGCGCTGCGCGGGCGATGTCAAGGTGGGTCTTGTGGACCGGGTCGAAAGTGCCGCCAAAGACGCCGATGCGCTCGATGTTACTCACGAATTTGCCCCGAACCGCGGATGACGTACTTGAGCGTTGTGAGTCCTTCGAGCGCCATGGGGCCGCGGCAATGCAGCTTGGACGTGCTGATGCCGATCTCCGCGCCCAGCCCGAATTCGAAGCCGTCGGTAAAGCGCGTGGACGCATTCACATACACCGTCGCGCTGTCCACCTTTTCGAGAAACTTCTCCGCGCTCGCGTAGCCTTCGGTGATAATCGCGTCGGAGTGATGCGACCCGAACGTATTGATGTGCTCGATGGCCGCGTCAATCGAGTCCACGACGCGAATCGAGAGTATCTTGTCAAGATACTCCGTGACCCAGTCTTCGTCCGTGGCCGGCGTGCAATCCATGATGGCGCGGGTGCGTTCGCAGCCGCGGAGTTCGCAGCCGGAGTCGTGCAGCGCCCGCATCACGCGCGGCAGGAATTCCGGTGCGGCTTTCTCATGCACGAGCAGGGTCTCCATCGCATTGCAGACACCAGGCCGCTGCAGCTTCGCGTTTATGCATACGCGCACGGCCATGTCGAGGTCCGCGTCGTCGTGCACGTAGGTGTGACAGATGCCGTCCAGATGAGCGACGACCGGGATGCGCGATTCGTTGAGCACGCGCGCGATCAGACTCTTGCCGCCGCGCGGAACGATGAGGTCGATGTGGTGTTCGAGCTTCAGCATCTCACCGACAGCGGCCCGGTCGGGCGTGGTGATTATCTGCACGGCATGTTGCGGCGCGCCCTCGGCCATCGCGCCCTCCGCGAAGATGCGCGCAATGCACAGGTTCGAATGGAATGCCTCCGAACCGCCGCGAAGGATCGTCGCGTTGCCCGATTTCAGGCATAAGGCCGCCGCGTCTGCCGTTACGTTGGGCCTGCTTTCGTAGATAATGCCCACCACGCCAATCGGCTGGCGCATCTGCGCGATGCGCAGCCCGTTCGGGTGCACATACTGGCGCACGATGTCGCCGACCGGGTCCGGCAGCGCCACCACCGCCTCGTTCCCTTGTGCCATGGCTTCGATCCGCTTGTCATTCAACTCGAGCCGGTCCAACATTACGCCCGAAAGCCCTTTCGCGCGGCCTGACTCGAGGTCCTGTGCGTTCGCTGCCTTGATCGCCTCGGCCTGTGCGCGCAATTCGCGCGCCACGCGTTCCAGGGCGGCATTCTTCACGCGCGAAGATAGCGAACGCAGCATATGACTTGCCCGCCGCGCCTGTTGTCCGATTTGCAGCAGCTCTTCCTGCAGGGTCTTGCTTTCCGCCGCCATGGCTGGGCGCCTCCCGTGGTTTCAATGTTGCAGAGGCCGTCATTATGCCAGACGCAACCGCGCCGGGGCATCCAGCGGAAAAATAGACGGGGTCCGCTCTGTGAATACCGTTCTCATGTCCCCACGGTCCCTGGCGTCCAAACACCCAACTTGCCCCGAATGGCCGGCAGACCATACAGTACGCCACCGCAAGCGCTTACAGGTGAGCGCCGGGGAATACTTGATATACCCTATAATGTTTGTTAGAATTGAAGCTTCAGGGCAGAGAATGCCCGGGGGTTTTTATACACTGCGTACAAGGAGCATTGGAGATGGCGAATCTCATCGAGTCGCAGGGCGACGTGGCGCAACTGTCCGGCACGGAGAAGATCAAGCGGGCCAGCAGAGGGTTGTATGGCACGATTGCCGAGGAGTTGGGACAGCCTACGGACCATTTCAGCGACGACAATGTGCAGTTGTTGAAGCATCACGGCTCGTATCAGCAGGATAACCGCGACACGCGGCTCTCACGCAAGAAGCAGGGGCTGGACCGGGACTACCGGCTCATGGTCCGCACGAAGTTTCCGGGCGGGCGAATTTCTGCGGAACAGTACCTGCTCTGCGACGACCTGTGCGTGAAATACGGCCAGGGTGATCTGCGGGCAACATCTCGCCAGGACTTTCAATTCCACGGAGTGCTGAAAGGCAGCCTGCGCCCGCTGATTCATGACCTGAACACGCTGGGCGAGATCATGACCTTTGGCGGCTGCGGCGACGTGGTCCGCAACACAATGGCGC
>JAGMZX010000083.1 GCA_018005585.1 Candidatus Hydrogenedentota bacterium
CTTTTCTCCTCGCAGCCTCGGAATTCGTCGATGGCTGCATTGTCGGAGACGGGGAACCGACGGTCGTTGCCTTGGCGGACGGTATGCGCCTCGCACACAGCTGGACGAATCTGCCCAACCTGGTTATTCGCGAAGGCGCTGACATCCGTGCGGCGCGCCGCGAGGAAATCCTCCGGCTCGACGCCTTGCCATGGCCCTGCTACCGCCGGGAGTATTACCCGGCGATATATGGAGGCGGCAAGTTCCGCGTCTTCACCGTGCGCGAGAGCAGGGGTTTTGACCACGTGCCGCACACAGCGCAGCGGTCGCCGTTCGAGCCGCATCAGGTGCGCGTGCGTTCGCCGCGCAGGGTCTGCGACGAACTGCGCGCGTTGAGCCGGGACTGCGGCGCGCGCGCGTTTCACTTTCTGGGCAGCGCGACGCCCGCGGCGGCGTTCGACGCGATATGCCGCGAAATACTGGGTGAGTGTCTGCACATCTGCTACAGCCGGGCGGGGCATGTCCGGCACACGGACCCGGCCGCCGTTTCCACGCTGCGCGACTCGGGTTGCCGTGCGATCCAGTTTCAGGTCGATACGGGCAGTCAGCGCCTGCTGGAAGACTATTACGGACATGATTTCGGAGTTACCACCATCGAGACCGTGTTCCGGGCATGCCGCGATGCCGAGTTGTTCATCGAGGCCCGGTTCACGTATCCCTGCCCGGAAGACGACTATCACGCGCGCGCTGAGACGTTGCGGCTGGTGCGGCGCAGCCTGCCTCATGCGGTACGGCTTGCGCTGCCGGAAGCGGCGCCCGGTTCAGACTGGTGGGATTTCGCGCGGGAATTCGGATTCCATATCGACCCGCGCGCCGTAGCGCATTGGGCGGCAGCGGCGGCGGACCCCTTTGCGGCGCCATACGCGCACGCGTCTCACGGCATGAAGGGCCGCCGGGCGGCCGAAATCCGCCGCGAGTACACGGGACTCTTGAGCGATCTTCAATTCGAGGGTTTCCCGACCGCGGTCACGGCGCGGGAGGCGCTGCTTGCGCGCCTGTGCGGTCAGCACAACGCGGAGGCGAGTTACAGCGAGCGGCTTCGCGAATTGCTTTTCGTGGGCGATGCGGAGGCGCTCGCGGCACAAGTTCGGGCGTTCAACGACCGTGCGGTGGTCCCGGCAAACACCATCCCGTTTGTCCCCTACACGTCGGTGCGCGCCGCCGTGGGGAATTGAGCCATGACGCCGGTCCCCGTCGTCATTACGGGGGTGGGCGTGCTGGCCTGCAACGGGCTGGGCCGGCGCGCCTTCTGGGATGCCCTGGCCGCCGGGAAATCCGGCATCGGCCGCATCCGCCGTTTCGATGCTTCCGAGTTCCCTTGCCAGATTGGCGGGGAACTCTGGGAGTTCTCACCCTCGGATTTCATGGGCAAACGCCTGGTGCAGCACTGGCACCGGCACGTGCATCAGGCCGTGGCGGCGGCTCGCCTGGCCATTGAAGACGCGGAACTTCATGCGGGCCGCTATCCCGACGACCGCCTCGCCGTGGCGGTAGGCACGAGCATCGGGTCCCCGAACGAGGCCTATCAGGAGCAGGTCGAGGCCTTCGAGTCCGGGGGATTCCGCAAGGTGAGCAAGTTCGCGTCGTCCGCGTTTTCGGGCCATGCGGCCACGGCGCACGTTTCTATCGAATTCGGGTTGCGCGGCCCGGCGGTCACGGTCGCAAGCGGTTGCGCGACGGGGCTGGACGTGCTCGCCTGGGGTGTGAACCAGATACGCCTGGGCAATGCCGACGCGGCCGTCGTGGGCGCCACGGAATCGCCGCTTTTCCCCATGTCCTTCGCGACCCAGTGCTCGCTGGGTATTCTGTCCCGGCGGAACGACGAACCGGAAAAGGCGATGCGGCCCTTTGACCGGCGCCGGGACGGCATCGTGCTGAGCGAAGGGGCGTGCACGCTGGTTCTGGAACGTGCGGACTTCGCGCGGGCCCGCGGCGCGCGGGTGTTCGCGGAAGCGGCGGGCAACGGCTCTGCCGCGGAGGCGCGCAATCCGCTTATCCTGGAACAGGACGGGCGCGCTCTGGCGCGTGCGGCGCGGATTGCGCTGCGCGAGGCAGGCGCGGAGCCCGCGGATATCGACCTTATCCAGGCTCACGGCGTGGCCGTCGAGATGTATGATCGCTGTGAAACAAACGCTTATAAGCAAGTGCTCGGAGAACAGGCTTACCGCGTGCCCGTTTCTGCTGTAAAATCTATGGTGGGCCAGGCCTACGCCGCGGGCGGGCTGTTTGGCGTGGCGGGCGCGTTGATGGCCTTGCAGGAGGGCATCGTTCCGCCCACGCGCAATCTGGATGAGCCGGACCCGCAGTGCGACCTGGACTACGTGCCGAATCAGGCGCGTCTGAATGACGTGCGTACGGCGCTTGTGGCGTCGATCAGCTTCGGCGGCACGCACAGTGCCGCCCTATTGCGGCGATGGAATTGATGTTTCCTCTGGACCAGACAGCTTTGGCAAGTCTGCTCCTTGGCCTCACGGCGGTGTCGAGCGTGGCCATGGGCGGAGTGGTCCTGTACCGGAACTCGGGCAAGCTGTCCCATCGTATCTTCGCCCTGCTCACGCTCAATCTTTCCTTGTGGGCGCTGGGCGTACTGGTGATCATCCACTGCCATACGCCGGATGCGGCCCGGCTCTGGATCAAGGTCACGTTCATGATCGCCGGTTTCCTGCCGGCCACCTTCTATCACTTCTGCGGCTGCTTTCCCAGTCATCGATTCCTGGGGTCGCGCGCGGTGCTCGCCGGGCTCTATTCGGGCGCGGCGCTGGTCGCCATCGCGGCGCATACCCCCTGGTACCTCTACGAGCTGTCCGTTTTCCCTGACGAGCCGCCGCTCGTTGTGTATGGCCCGGCCTTCATGAGTTTCGGCGTATTCGTTGCCGCGTCGATGGTCGCCTCGTTCGGCAACCTGGTGACGAAACTCCGCGTAGCCGCGGGCGTGCAGCGCCGCCAGCTCGAACACGTCTTCCTTGGCGTATTCGCCTCTACCGTGCTCGCCACCGCCACGAACGTGCTCGCGCCCGTCATGAACATCGGGTCTCTCGAACTCTACGGGCCGTGTTTCATGGTGTTTCTCATGGGCGTGCTTGCTTACAGCATGATTCGCTACCAGTTGCTGGACATCTGGGTGATCGTCTCGCGCAGCACCGTCTATGCGATTCTTACGGCGGCGGTCGTGGCGATTTTCCTCGGCTCCGTCGCCATCGTGCATTACCTGGTCAGCGCGACAGGCCACGCGCGCGACCTGTTGACCACGGCGCTGGCGGCCCTGCTTATTGCACTGGTCATCCAGCCCCTCCGGGAGCGGGTACAACTCGTGCTGGACCGGGCCATGCTGAAACGGCGCTACGATGCGCGCCTGCTCATGGAGCGTATCAGCCGCGAAGCCGCGCAATTCATGCATCTCAACTCGCTGCTTGCGCGGGTTTGCGAAGATATCCGGAACACGCTCGGCGTGTCGCAGGTGCGCGTCGTGCTCGCGGGGGAAAAGCAGCGCGACACCCTGATCACCGAATACTCGACACGCCCCGAGGAAATTGGCCGGGAAAGCATCGATTACGACTTCCTGCTTGCCTACGTAGCGGAGCACCCTGAACCCATCGTGCTTGAAGAGTTGCTGCACAGCCGCCCCACGCCGGCTCGTATCCGTATTGCGGAACAGGTGGCGGACCTGGACACCTTTCTCTGCGTGCCCCTGAAAACGGCGTCTGGCGTAGCCGGGCTCCTGCTGCTGGGCGAGAAGACCTCGCGCGACATCTACACCAATGAGGACATTACCCTGTTCTCCACCTTGGCGGGCCCGCTTGGCGCGGCCATTGAAAACGCCCGGCTGTACCGGAAGATTGAGGAGGTCAACCTGCACCTTGAACGGATCATGGCCAACATGCGCGGCGGCGTCGTTGCCGTCGGGGTAAACGGCGTGATCACTACGGTAAACCAGGGCGCGCGCGACATCCTGGGCGACGTGCGCGCGGGACAGCGCATGGAAACGCTGCGTCCGCCGCTGGGGGATCTGCTGCGCCGCGCCCTCGCGGAGCAGCGCCCGATCAGCGATTTTGAAACCGTTATCGTGGGACCGGACGGCGAGAACATCCCGGTCTTGATTTCCGCTTCGCTTTTGGCGCGCAATGAACGCGAGAGCCTCGGCGCGATGGCGCTCGTTTTCAATCTGACGATGATCAAGCGGCTTGAAGCCAACGTGCAGCGCGCGGACCGGTTGTCGTCGCTGGGCACGGTCGCGGCCGGCATGGCGCACGAGATCAAGAATCCGCTGGTCTCGATCAAGACCTTCACGCAGCTTCTCCCCACCCGCTATCAAGACCTGGAATTCCGTACGACGTTTTCGGAGATCGTCCTGCAGGAAGTGGACCGCATCAACGCCATCGTCACGCGTTTGCTGGACTTCGCCCGCCCGAAACCGGTGCGGTTCGCGCCGCAGAACGTGTGCCGCATCTTGCAGGACACCCTCACGCTTGTCGAGAGCCAGACGCGCAAGCTCGGCATCAAGGTCAGCGCGAACCTCATTGAAGGCGACCGTGAAATCAGCGGCGACGACCAGCAATTGCACCAGGTCTTCCTCAATCTGCTGCTGAACGCCATCGACGCTCTGCAGGACAGCCGCGAACGCCAGATCACCGTGACCATGCGGTATGACCGAGCGCACCTGCGCCGCAAGGATGCGCCCCCGCTGCTCGACGCGGAATGCGTCAAGATTTCCATCGCTGACACCGGATGCGGCATCCCGCAGGACGCGCTGGACCAGGTGTTCACGCCGTTCTTTACCACCAAGGCCAACGGCAGCGGGCTCGGTCTCTCGGTGGTGCAGGGCATTGTCAGCAGTCATAATGGAGTCATCGACGTGTCGAGCATTCCCGGCATGGGCACGCTCTTTACGCTTACCTTTCCACTTCTAACAGCCGGACAGCCGGCGCAGAGGCACACGCTATGAGAGTGATTCTCGTCATAGCCGAGGAGCGGTCTATCCGCGAATCCATACGGGCGGCGTGGCCCGAGGGAGACCTCCTGCTTTTCGAAGACCGCGTCGAGGCGGCCGGCCGCCGCCTGGTCTCGTTGCAGGCGGACGCTATCGTCCTGGACGACAGCCCCGGTCTCGGCATGGATGCGTTGGCGCCCATCAAGGCGCTGGCCCCTGGCACGCCGGTGATCGTCCTGACCGCGCGCGGCGACCTCGTCACGCAGGCAGCGTTTGCCCGATGCGGCGCGGATGCCTGCGCGCCCAAGCCGTTCTCGTGCGAGGCGTTGCGCGCCGAGGTGGAGCGCCTGACCGCGCCCCCGCCGGTGCAGGAGGCGCCCCTGCCCTCATCGGCGCCGCATGGAATGCCGGGCGCGCCGCTGCTGCAACAACACCAGATGGCGTTGCGCTGGTTGAGCCGCGCCTCCAGCCACAGCGAAGACCCGGGGCGGCTTAGCCACGCCTTGATCGAGGCGACGGTCGACATATTCGGCGCGGCGCGCAGCGCGGTCCTCCTTGAAGAACAGGGGCTCGTGCGCGTCGCCGCGAGCCAGGGCCTGCCCGACAACATCGCCCAGCCGCTGCGTCTCAGCTTCTCCGCCGGGTTGATGCGCTGGTTCGACGCGCACGCCTGCCTGATTGACCGCCATGCCGTCGAAGCACCCGCCGCGCCCGCCGGCCTGCACGCCGCGGCCGCGGCGAAGGAAATGCGGCTCCTCCACGCCGTGCTGGGCGCGCCGTTGATTCGCGCGGGCCAGGTATTTGGGGCCGTGCTGCTCGGCGAGCGCGTCGCGGGCGGCGCGTACACGGTCGAGGAACGCGAACTGCTCGCGCTCGTGGCGCGGTGTGTTTCGCTGGCCTTCGATCGCGCGCAGAGCCATGCCGAAATCGCGCGGCGCCAGGCGCGGCTCGACCGCGTGCTCGCGCACATCAACGCGGGCGTGGTCACGATCGCGCCGGACAAGACCGTCGTCATGATGAACCAGAGCGCCGAACGGCTGCTGAACGTGAGAGCCATCGACCTTGTGGGAAGAAGCGTGCAGCGGCTCGGCTCCGCCTTTGCCGACGTGGTGCTGCGCACCTTGTCCGATGGCACGCCCCGGCTCCGCTGCGAATTTCACGACCCGGCCATCAACGCGACGCTCGGGCTCAGCGCGACGCCACTCGGCGAGGAAGGCGTCGTGGTTGTATTCTCGCGTCTGCCCGAACGCGACGAGGGTCACGACGAACTCGCGCTCAGCCCCGTCTGGGGCTATCTGGCTTCGCGCGTGGCGCAGGAAATCAAGAACCCGATGGTTGCCATCAGCACATACGCGCAATTGCTGCCCAAGAAGTACGACGCGCCCGACTTCCGCGACTCGTTCTCGGACGTCGTGCAGAATGAGGTGGCCCGCATCAACGCCGTGGTCGAAACGCTGTATGCGTTTGCTGAAACGCCGCGCCTTGCGCTCGAAGCCACCAATGTCGACGAAGCCGTCCGACACGTGCTGGACGTGCTGCGCGACGAAATGCGCGAGCACGCCATCACGGTAGACGCGGAACTGCAGTCGGGCGGCGCGCAGGCGGAAATCGACTCGCACCATTTCGGAACCGCGGTCGCCAATGTCTTGCGAAACGCTATCGATGCGATGGCGCACGGCGGCACCTTGTCCGTGCGAACCAGCCGTGAAAACGGCTGTATCGAGGTGCGCGTTACGGATACCGGCCCCGGCATCGCACAACAAGACGCGGCCAACGTGTTTTTGCCCTTTTTCAGCACCAAAGAACGCGGCATGGGATTGGGACTTGCTATTGCGAACCGCATCATGAAACAACACAAGGGCGATATCCGGCTCTTGCACAGCGAAAAGGGCGGCAGTTGCTTCGCGCTGCAATTGCCCGCCTCGGGAACACCCCATGCAAACCATACTCGCGGTGGATGACGAATACAGCGTTCGCAAGTCCTATGAACTGGTTCTGGGCGGCACATACCGGTTGTTGCTTGCGGAAAACGCCGTGCAGGCATTTGAACTGCTCGAACAGCATCACGTGGATTTGATCATCCTGGACCTTATTTTGCCCGGCATTACAGGGCTCGATTTTCTCGCGCGGCTCGAGGAGCAGGGCGAAATCATCCCCGTCATCGTGGTCACGGCTTCCAATAATGTTCAGACAGCCGTGGACGTGATGAAACGGGGTGCACGCGACTTCGTGGTCAAGCCCTTCGACGTGGACGAACTGCTCCGCCTCGCGGACCGTGTCCTGTGCGAGCGGCGCAAGCAGCGGGAACTGCTCGCGCTTCGGGAACGCGACGCCGCCGGCTTCGAGCAGATCATAGGCGACGCGCCCGCCCTGCTGGGCACGCTTGCGAAGGCGCGCCAGGCCATGCAGGTCGATTCGACCGTGCTGATTACAGGCGAAAGCGGGACCGGCAAAGACCTTATCGCGCGGGCCATTCACTGCGGCGGCAAACGGGCGGACGGTCCTTTCGTCCCCATCTCGTGCTGCGCTATTCCCGAACAACTCGTGGAGAGCGAACTGTTCGGGCACGTGAAAGGCGCATTCACCGGCGCGATGGAAACGCGGGTCGGCAAACTCGAAGTAGCGGACGGCGGCACGCTGTTTCTTGACGAGATAGGCGAAATGCCGCTCGACGCACAGGTCAAGCTGCTGCGCGTGCTTCAGGACGGCTGCTTCTATCCGGTCGGTGCGTCCAAGACCATCCACGTGGACCTCCGCGTGATATGCGCCACCAATCGGAACCTGCAGGAAGCGGTGCGGGAGGGCAGGTTCCGCGAGGACCTCTTCTATCGCGTCAATGTGCTGCAGATCGAGATGCCGCCGCTGCGCAAACGTCGCGAGGATATCCCCAGGCTTGCCGCGCATTTCATCGCCCAGCAGGCCCCGCACCTGAACGCGCGCTGCACCGCGCTCGCGCCAAAAGCTCTCGCCCGGCTCGCCTCGTATTCGTGGCCCGGAAACGTGCGCGAACTCGAGAACACGATACAGCGGCTGCTCGTGATTCACAGCGCTGAGACCGTGTTGCAGGCGGAGCACCTCGAAGAGATCCTGCCTGGTTCCGGCCCCGAAGCGGCGCGGAATTTCGAGGAATTTGAGGGTTTGCCGCTGGAGGAGGCCGTCAACCGGCTCGAACGCCACCTGATCCTGCGCGCGTTGGATCGGGCCAATTTCGTGCAGTCGCAGGCGGCCGACCTCCTGGGCACGACGCGCCGTATCCTGAAATATAAAATGGACCATCTGGGCATTTCAGCGCCCGGCGAACCAGATAGCCTGGCGGGTTGAATGCAAGACGCAATCCTGTCAGTTGGAAGTCAGGGGCGGGATGTCCGCGCCGCTACGCGAAGAAGGGAGAAAGCAGCGTGCATATTACCGTTGTAGGTTCCGTGGCGTTGGACACCGTGGAAACCCCTTGGGGCAAGAATGAGGACGGGCTCGGCGGCGCGGCTGTCTATTTTGCGCTTGCCGCAGCCAATTTCAGCCCGGTGCATCTCGTGGGCGTCGTGGGCGGCGATTTCCCCGACCGGCACCTGCAGCTTCTGGCCGCGAAGGGCATCGACCTCACCGGACTCGAACGCGCTCCGGGCAAGACATTCCGCTGGGCCGGACGGTATCACGCCGACGTCAACCAGCGCGATACGCTCGACACCCAGCTCAATGTGTTCGAGAATTTTCGTCCGAATGTCCCGGAAGCGGCGCGCTCGGCCGACTTTCTCTTCCTCGGCAACATCCATCCCGCGCTTCAGGCGGATGTGCTTGCGCAGACGCGGCCCCGTTTCGTCGCCATGGACACCATGAACCTGTGGATTGCGACAACGCCGGATGCCTTGCGCGCCGTGCTGCGGGAAGTGGACGCCCTGATCATCAATGACGCCGAGGCGCGTCAGTTGACGGGCGAGGCCAATGTCGTAGCCGCCGCCCGCGGTGTACAGGCGCTGGGCCCGGAGATAGTAGTCGTCAAGAAGGGCGAGCACGGTGCGATGCTGTTCGACGCAACCCGCGAGGTCTTTGTCATCCCCGCGCTTCCACTCGATACCGTGGTGGACCCCACGGGCGCGGGCGACAGTTTCGCAGGCGGTTTTCTCGGCGCTGTCGCACAGGCGGGCGACACTTCGCCCGCAACGTTGCGGCGCGCCGTCGCGTATGGCACGGTAGTCGCTTCCTTTACGTGCGAGGCGTTCGGCCCGGCGCGGCTTGCGGACATCACCCCGCCGGATATTCAGGAACGCCTTGAGGTGTTGCGGCGTCTATCGGCATTCTGATATCGGGCTTCGAGGCGGATCAGGGAGCGGCCGCGCGCGGCATGCTTGACCGGGAGCAGTCTCCTGGTTCAGCCTCGAAGCGTGAACGGTTCTCGAGGCATGGGCAGACGGACACATGCAATCGGCGATTGACAATGAATACACATCCCTGCCGGGGATTCTCGCCGTACTGACGGAATTGCTGCTGATACCGTACGTGGCCTGGGGCATCTACAACCTGAGACGGCGATTCCGGTTTCACGACGACATCCCTCCGATTGTCGAAGCGATCACGTTGGCGCTGGTAGGCGTGTTCGTGGCCGTCGAAGTGCAAGTGCTCGAATACTGGTTTGAAAAGGCGGCCGCCTATGTGATCTTCGCGATACTCGGCCTTTTCACATCGGCGGTGGCGCTTTACGGGCATATGGCCATCTCACTCCTATCCTGGCTCATTGTGGATTTCATGATGCCCGGGCACCGGGGCAACCCCGACCACCCGCGCATGGGGCCTGAAGAAGCGCTGGAACACCAGCGCGATTACGAAGGCGCGCTTGAGGGCTATCTTGTGCTCGCGCGCATCTATCCCCGTGACACGGAGATTCCCATGCGCATCGTGAACAACTTGCTGCGTCTCAACCGCGAGAAAGAGGCGCCCGCCTGGCTTCAACGCGCGCTCGCCTGTTGTTCCACGGGAGAGGAGGCGGCGCCGGTCGTGCTGCGCCTGTGCGACGTGTACGAGCGGCATCTCGACGACCCGCGGCAGGCGCGCGAGACGCTGCGGAGTTTCCTGGCTCAATACCCCGGCGTGAAAGAAAGAGAAGCTCTGGCAGAGCGCCTGGGGCGCATCGGCACCGCCATTGTCACCGAACACGCCGCGCAACTGACGCGTCTGGCGGAAGCCCCCCTTGCGCCGCCGCCGGCCCCGGAACCCGGCCCGAAGCCGCGCCGCCGCACGAGACTCGATGTCGCGCCTATCCAAGGCCCGATAGCTCCTTCCGAACCATCCTCCGCGGACAAGGCCGAGGAGCCGGAACCCGCGAAGCCCGCGTTGAGCATCGAAGCCATCCGGCCGCCCGGCCCGCATCCTTCCGGGACCAAGCCGACGGGCAAGAACTAGCGGCAGCGGCATCCGGGCGTTCCTACGGCGTGCCCGCGGCTTCCTTGATTTGCGTCGGGATTACCAGATGGACCGCGCCTGCCTGGCGCGCGGCATCCATCGCCGCAACCACCGCTTGAAAGGGCGCGGCCTCGTCCCCCCGCAACACGATAGCCGCTTCGGGGTCCCGCTGCAGAAGTGCGTTCAGTTCCGCATCCAGGGCCGCCGCATCGACTCGCCGTCCGTTCCAATAGAAGTCACCGGCGGCGTTGACCGCAAGTTCATGGGTTCCCTGGGCCTCTTCCATGGCGGTCGAGGAACGGGGCAGAACGACATCCACGCCCAGATGCGACCGGAACGTCGATGATACGGTGAAGAAGATAATCAGAATGAACATCACGTCCACGAGCGGTGTGATATTGATGCCAAGACGTTTCCTGGAACGCCGCGTCTGAAAAGGTCCGTCCATACTCGGGCTGCTCCGCTGGCGGCGCGGTTTTCCCGCCTGCCTCCAAGGCCACGGGCCGGGTTTTCCGCCCCGAGCCTGTGCCGTTCCGCTGCTGGGATACGGGGGAAGAGGGACGTTTAAACCCTTAGGCGAAGCTATTTTACGTGGGTTGAGCCTACGGAAACAACTCATTGAATTTACCCTTGACGGCAGCCGAAATTTGCGCAAATACGGCAGTGTAGGGTACACTCATGACGGGTTCCGATGGATAGTCATTGAACCTGAAGCCAAGTAAGGTGTGTGCAGGGGTATATTGTGAAAAACTGGCGCGTGTGCGTGGCGGACGACGATGTTGATGCGGCATCCGTCCTGGTAGAAGGTCTTTCGGCCAATAACTACGAGGCCTACGCAGTCCACTCGGGTGAAGCGGCCTTGGCGGCCTGCCGCACGGGGGAGGTTGACCTGCTCCTGCTGGATGTGTCCATGCCGGATATGGATGGTTTCGCTGTTTGCCAAGCTCTCAAGGAAGACCCGCACACGCGCGACATCGGCGTTATTTTCGTCACCGTCCATGGTTCGGACGAAGATGTGAAGCGGGGCTTCACGCTGGGCGCGGCGGATTACGTTACGAAGCCGTACAATCTTCCCATCGTGATGCTGCGCATCGACTCGATCATGCGCACGCGGCAGATTGACGATGTGCTTCGCTCCCATCCGGAGCCTATCTTCGACACTGCGTACACCGACCATCTCACGGGTCTGCGCAACCGGCGTTACCTCATGGAACGTCTGCAGGAGGAGGTGGAGAAGGCGCACCGCTATAACCACCCCGTTTCCTGCGTGCTGGTCGAGGTGGACGAACTGCACGCGGTCGAGGAAGACCAGGGCACGGCCTCGCTGGACGATATCCTGGCGGAAATCGCGCTGGCGTTGCGCAACGCGTCGCGCAACTACGACGTACTGGCGCGCTACGACGGCGCCATCTTCGCCGCCGTGCTGCCCCATTCACCGCTCAAGGAAGCTATCTGCTACGCCCGCAAGATTCTGCATGAGATCGACTCCGTCACCTTCAGCGACCCCTGTTTCCCAACGGAAGCCGGCATCAGTATCGGCGTGGTGACGTGCCACAACAGCAAGGCCAAAGGCGCGGAGCAAGTGCTGGGCGAGGCCATGAAGAGCCTGCTCAAGGCCAAGAGCCGTCCCCACGAGCGCATTATTGGCGTCGACCTGAACGATTGACCGTTCCGCCCTGTTCCGGAATCCTGGAAGGCGGCAGGGGTACTCGTGCAGCGGACGGGCCCCGTTTCACGCGCCGCGTGCTTGCGCTTTTGTCTCCAAGGTCCGCTCGATATGGCTGCAGCGCTCTTCAAGCCGGTTCCGCCACGAATTCCTGGCGGCCACCGCGCGCCGCGCCGCCTGGCGTTCCGGGTTATCCTCGGCAAGGGCGCGGTCGGCCTGCCGTACAAACTCGTCGTGCGTCTCCGCGAAGGAGACTACGCCATCGAGGCCCAGACATTCCGGCAACTTTGGACAGACTACCGGCTTGCCCCCCGCGAGATATTCCTGAATCTTCATTGGGTAGATGCCCCGTGTCGCGTCGTTGATCGCATACGGCACGATGGCCACGTCCATACCCTTGAGGTAGGCGGGCATGTCCTCCAACGGGCGGTTGTCCATCACGTGCACGTTAGGGTATTGCCGGAGGGGCGTCAGGTCCACCGGACCGCGAATGGGCCCGAGCAGGGCAATAGACCAGTGAGGGCGCTGAGCGGCCATATACACAATCAGCTTCGGGTCGAAACGGGCCGGTTCAATGACGCAAATCGCGCCGATGCGGGGCCGGGAAATCCGCGCGAGGTCGTCCGGCACGGCAAGGTCCGGGTCATTGGCCCGGGAATAGTGCGCCACGTCGCCCGCGGGCAAGACCACGTGCGTCTCCGGGCACAACCCTTCGCGGCGGCTGCGCATATGCCGCGAGAAGACAAAGAGCAGGTCCGCGTTTGCCGCGAGGCGTCTGTCCATCCAGTCCACCAGTTTGCGCCCGGCGCGCTCCTCGATGTAGTTGGCCCATTCATCGCACACGTCGTGAATGCCGAGCACGTGCGGAATGTGGTGCACGGCGCCGCCATGGATCGGCGAAAAGTTCCACAGAATCGGGTTCTGGAAGCCCAGTTCGCGCGCGTAGCGGCGCACCATGCGGGCGAGGAAGAAGCCGTTCGCGGCAAGCGCGCGCCGGGCGACCCGGAACGGCAGATGGCCGACCGGCAGGAAGCGCTGCGGCGGCCGGAACACGAACAAGCCGGGCAGGACCTGCTGGACCGCCGGCCCCACCCACGCGCCCGCGCTCAGCACGTCCTCACCCTTGAGGAATCGCAGGAACGAGCGGGGCATATCCACGTACAGCACGCGATTTGACTCAGCGAGCAGCCGGGACAGATGCTGCGGGGTGCTCTTGACGGCGTGCCAGTCCGCGTAGGTGAACACTATGATGTCGTGGCCATGCAGCATGATGTCCCATCTTCCGGCGGTCCGGCGGGTGCTTTCCCTGGGGCACCCGCTTCAGTCGGCGGGCACGGGCTCCGGATGAGGCCCCATTGTAGGCCAACGCAGGACACGAAATCACAGGGACGTGCGCGGAAACGAGGAGGGCGGCCGGCTTGGAGCCAGCCACCCCGCGATTGCTTCGCGCTCCGTGTTGCTCAAGCCAGTTGGGGCACCTCGAATCCTTCGCGGTACTGGCGCTTGACCAGGGCGTTCGCTTCGCTGCAGTCCGTAAAGGATTCCGACGCCGGGTCAAAGTTGAGCGTGTGGCCGATGCGATACGCGATGTTGCCAAGGTGACAATGCACGCAGGAAAGATGCGCGGGCAGCACCGGCGCCGTCACATCCGCCACATTGCGCGAGCGCACCGCCTTGAAGAAGTGGGCGAATTTGGGCAGACCCTCCGGCTCCGGCTCGGTCACTTCGATCGGCTTGCCCTTATAGTCGAAGAAGCCGCGCCCGCGCACGTAGTAGCCTTCCGTACCGAAGAAGCTGTTGCCGCAATCGCCGCCTTCCGCCTCCTGGAAGGAACCCAGGTTGCGCACCTCGAAGGTCATCATGCTTCCGTCCGCGTACGTGAACTGGGTCGCCTGCGTGTTCGGCGTTTCGCCATCGTCGTCCCACTTGTAGCGCCCGCCCGCGCTCGTTACCTTCACCGGCAGGCCGCGATTGTGGCCCCAGCACGCGATGTCCATCTCATGCACGCCCTGGTTGCCGATTTCGCCGTTTCCATATTCCCAGACCCAGTGCCAGTTGTAATGTACCAGCAGCCCGCGCGGACGCTCCGCATCGACATTAACGAGATACGGCTGGTCCTGCGCCGGCCCCTGCCAGAGCGGCCAGTTCAGATATTCGGGTGCATCCGCGGGCGCGCCGTGCCCGATTGCCATGCGGTTCCCGTTCTTGTATACGTAGCCGCGCGAGTGGACGATCTCGCCGATAAACCCCTTGTGCATCAACCCGATATCGCGGATCAGCGTCGGATTTGACCGGCTCTGCGTGCCGTGCATCACGATGCGTCCCTGTTTCTCCGCGGCGGCGACCACCTGCCGCCCTTCCCAGATGCTGTGCGCCATCGGTTTCTCGATGTAGGCGTCCTTGCCCGCCTGACACGCCCACACGGCGATCAGCGAATGCCAGTGGTTCGGCGTAGCCGTGCTGACCACATCGATGTCCGGGTCGGCCATGACGTCCCTAACGTCCACATAAGTCTTGGGCGCACTGCCCTGTTTCCGTTTTACCAGCGCCACTCCTCGCGCCATGACCCGCTGATCCACGTCGCACAGCGCGACGATTTCCGCGTCGGGCTGTTCCATGATGTTTTCAATATGGCTATTGCCCTGCCCGTTGAACCCAATTACGCAAGCGCGGATGCGATCATTCGCGCCGAACACCTTGCCCTTCGCCATCGTCCCGGCAACTACGACGGCCGCAGCCGAAGAGCCCAGAAACTTCCTTCTTGAAATGCCCATGACATCCTTCTCCCAGACGGTTGGCTTATGTCTTTTTGTTCGCCACGGCGGCGAATGCCATATCTTATAGGACCGAAACTCGAAAATGCAGGTTTCGAGTGTGGGCTGCGGCCGTTTCCGTATGCAAACCTGCTACCGGTCCTGCCGCCTTGAAAAACCGATTGGGGCAGTCGCGGCGGTGATATGCGGCTTGCGGACTGGATTTGCGCGGTCCTGCCGGGAATAATGCGGCGTTGCCCGAAACGGCTGTGCAAACAGGAGCGACGAGACCCATGGATCATGCAGAACACGGCTGCATAAACAACGGCGGGGTCAAGATCCACTACGCGAGCGTGGGGGAGGGGCCGCTCCTGGTAATGATCCACGGATTTCCTGATTTCTGGTATTCGTGGCGGTTCCAGATGGAGGGGTTGTCCGACGCGTACCACTGCGTCGCCATGGACCAGCGGGGTTACAATCTCAGCGACAAACCGAAGGGCCAGGCGTGTTACGACATTACGCTGCTCGTGTCGGACGTCGTGGCGGTCATCGACCATTTCGGCGCCGAGAAGGCGATTGTCATGGGACACGACTGGGGCGGACTGGTCGCGTGGACGCTCGCGATGCTGCAACCGCGACGAGTCGGCAAGTTGATCATCTGCAACCTGCCGCACCCGAGGGGCATCTCCCGCGAACTGGCGCACAATCCTGAGCAGCAGGCGAATAGCGCCTATGCGCGCGCGTTCCAGCAGCCGGGCGCGCATGAAGCCATCAAGCCGGAAATGCTGGCCCTGTTTGTGGCCAAGGAAGACGCCGCGCTGCGTGAAACCTATGTCGAAGCGTTCCGCAATTCCGACCTGGAAGCGATGCTGCATTATTACAGGCAGAACTATCCCCGCGAACCGTATGTCGAGACGACACAACCGCTCCCGCCGGTCCAGGCGCCGGTGCTGCTGTTTCACGGGCTGAAAGACGCCGCGCTGCACCATCACGCGCTGAACAACACGTGGGAATGGGTGGCCGCGGACCTGACCATCGTGACGCTGCCCAACGCGGACCACTGGGTGCATCACGACGAAGCGGCCTACGTGACAAACACCATCCGCGACTGGTTGAAGCGGCATTGAAGAGGACCTCTAATGGAAAGAACTCCCATGACCTAAAGCATGACTTGCTTCTTGTCTCCGTGTGCGGTCTGCAAGGAGGTTCGGGCGGTATCGGGACAACCTTGAACCGCCTGTACGAACAGGTTAACCGGCCAGAGTTCATTTATCCTGACCCGCTGGCCGCGGTTCTGCGCTATTCAGACCCGGCGGACCAGGAAGTCGTGGGCCTGATCGCGGCGGCCCTGGCGTTTGGGAACGTGAAGACGATCCTCCGCAGCGTGGGCGCGGTTCTGACGCGCTTGCCGCGACCTGCCGCTCAGTTGCCCGCCGCGGAATCGCAGGAGTTGCTGCGGTTGTTTGGGAGTTTCCGCCATCGCTACGTGCGGGGACGCGAATTGGCGGACCTGCTGTCGGGCATAGGGCGCGTCCTGCGGGCCCACGGCTCGCTGGGCGCGTGCTTTCAAGCCTGCGCGCGCCCGCAGGAAACGGACTACAGGCTTGCGCTGACGCGGTTTGTCTGTGAACTGCGGAAGGGAGCGCGGCTGGAGAACAACTATCTGCTGCCGGACCCGCGGCGCGGCAGCGCATGCAAGCGGCTGTGGCTTTATCTGCGGTGGATGGTGCGGCAAGACGCGGTGGACCCGGGCGCGTGGCCGGGGCTTGACCCCGCGAGGCTCATCGTGCCGCTCGACACGCACATGCACCGCATTTGCCGGAAGCTGGGCTTTACGGAGCGCAAGCCGGCGGATTTGCGCACCGCAGTGGAAGTGACGGAAGCGTTTCGCCGCATCTGCCCCGAGGACCCGGTGCGTTACGATTTCGCGCTGACGCGACTGGGCATCTTGCGCATCGAGGCTGACTTCCCAACGGCAACTTAGGCCCGGCGGCCGCAGCACTTCTTGTACTTGCGGCCACTGCCGCAGATGCAAGGCTCATTCGGGCCGGGCGCGGTTTTGCCCTCGGCATTCAGATCCTGCGTGCGCACCCGGCGCATGACGTTTGCCGCGGGCCGGCCCATGCGCAGTTCGTTTGCCATGAACCGCATGTACGGGTCGATGTGCGTGAAGAGGTGCTTGTAGCCCTCGCACAGATAATTCAGCCCCGGTTCGCCGCCCGGCGTGCGGAGGAAGCGGTGCTTGGGGCATTCGCCGTGGCAGACGAAATGCACGGGGCATTCGCGGCAGTAGCGCGGCAGCGAGTCGCGCTTGTCCTGCCCGAATTGACGCTGCGCTTCCGAATTCGCCAGTTTCGCCAGACCGTCCTCGACGATGTTGCCTAGGCGATACTCGGGGTACACGAAATGGTCGCAGGCGTAGAGGTCGCCGTTCGATTCGAGGGCCATCGCGTCGCCGCACGTGCTCCGGAATACGCACAACGCGGGCTCTCCGCCCAGCCATGCGGGCAGCGTCACATCGATGATCTGGACGAAGTACCTGCCCACGTCGTTGCGGACCCACTCGTCGAAGATGGCGGCCAGGAACTTGCCATATTGCAGCGGCTCGACCGACCACTCGGTGACGTCCGCGGCGGCGTGGTCCGGCGTGACCAGCGTCAGTCCCTCCGTGCCCTGGTCCGGCGCGCGCCGCTCGACAATCGGTATGAATTGCAGGAACCCACTCCCCGCTTCTTTGAGGAAGCGGTAGACCTCGAGCGGACTGCGCGAATTGTGCCGCTGCACGCACGTGAGCGTGTTGAATTCGACGTTGTGTTTCTTCATGCACGCGATAGCGCGCATGACCCGCTGGAACGTGGCATGCTGCCCTTTGTCCACGCGGTATCGATCGTGACACTCCTCGGGGCCGTCGATCGAGAGTCCCACCAGGAAACGGTTCTCGACGAGAAACGCGCACCACGCGTCGTTGAGCAGGATGCCGTTCGTCTGGAATGAGTTGCTGACGCGCTTGCCGTTTGCGTATTGCTGCTGCAGCGCGACGGCGCGGCGGAAGAAATCCAATCCGAGCAAGGTCGGTTCGCCGCCCTGCCACGCGAAGATGACTTCAGGCGTCTGCTGCGATTCGAGGTACTGCCGGATGAACGATTCGAGCGCCTCCGGGGTCATGGCCCAGTCGGCGCGGCCGGGATGAAGTTTCTCCTTCTCGAGGTAGAAGCAATACGTGCAGTCGAGGTTGCAGATCGGGCCCGTGGGTTTCGCCATCACATGGAACGCAGGCAGGACCCGGTTTTCAGCGGCCATCATTGTTGCCTTTCCCGTCTCGGGCAAGAGCCAAGGGTCGCATGAGACTCATGGGGCCAAGGGGACCGCACGTGGGATTGAACACCGTGTCTTCCACCAGTCATTTCCCTTCCGAGCCGCCGCTCGCGTGGGGGGAAACGCCGGCAGCCGCTTTTTTGCGCGCGCGGCGCAGTCGCCGCGCTTTCTGTTTGCGCGCTTGGTCGCGCCGCTTCCCCTCGGGGCTTTCGCGGCCCAGCAACCGCTCCTCCAGCAGTTCGCACAGGCGCCGCCGCGCGAGAAAGCGATTCAAGGCCTGCGAGCGCGCCCGCTGCATCTTCACCTCTATGCCCGACGGCCCATGCGTCAACTGCACGCACGTGTTCGACCGGTTCACCTTCTGGCCACCGGGCCCGCCGCTCGTGACGAAGCGTTCGTCCAGGTCTTCTTCGTGCAGGTCCAGGCGCGCCATGCGCGCCAGGAGGTCAGCTTCTTTCGCGGCGGTGACTCCGAAACGGCTCATACGTGTTTAGAACCTCGAGAGTTTATCGTCAAATCACAATAGTGGCTGGAACTTGGTCCAGTCATCGATTCCCAACCCTGGGATTGGGCGGAAATGCCGCTCATTATTCGCGACAACCCAGTAGCCACAACTCAATACAGTTGCTCCCATCATCAAGTCAGAGTCATCCAATCTCTTGCCGCTGCGCTCCAGATAAGCTTTGAATCCGGCGAATACCTCCATTATGGCGCGAGAGACCTCGACAACGCGAAACAGCCTGCCAATCCTGCGTGCCCGCCTGTTACGGCGTGATTTCCTGATGTCGGCGGCGATAGCCCCGGCGCCACGCCTGTCCGGCCGCGGACCGGCAAGGGCAAGGAAAGCTCTTGTTGCCTCCTCGGGAGATTCAATGGAGCGGTTCAGGTACGCCTGGAGTGTGGTGACAGCCTCCTGGCTGATCGGCCCGTTATCCTGGGTGGCCCTGCTCAGCCAAGGCCTGATAAAGGTCGTTGTCGATGCCTTTTACCTGCAAATTGGCCGTGATGATGCTTCTCAAGCGGCTCGACCCGTTTCGACGTTGCCATTCTAGCCGAGGTTTCGTGGAAGGGCAATTCAATTTCATGAAAGTCTGCAGACTGACGGGGCGGGGGCGGTCAGCGGTTCTCTTGGGGAGGAGTTGTGCGCGGACAGTAGCCAACCCGTTCCCCAACATGTCATACTGCTTGTCGCGAGCAGGCCGGGCGGTCGCGGCGGGCTTCGGCCCGGCGAGGAAAGTCCGGACTCCACAGGGCAGGGTGCTTGGTAACGCCAAGGCGGGGCAACCCGACGGAAAGTGGAACAGAAACGACACCGCCGATGGTCCGCCGAAGCCTCCGGCGGAGACGGGCACAGGCAAGGGTGAAATGGTGCGGTAAGAGCGCACCGGCGCCGTGGCGACACGGCGGCCGTCTAAACCCCACCCGGAGCAAGTCCAAATAGGGGAGCAATGGCGTGGCCCGCGCCGCTCCCGGGTAGGATGCTGGAGCCGCGCGGCGACGCGCGGCCTAGAGGAATGGCCGCCTCAGGGTTTCGGCCCCCAGACAGAATCCGGCTTACAGGCCTGCTCGCGTTTTTCTGCTTCCGTCAGTCGAGGATGCGCCCCTCCTTCAATGCGCGCTCGTATTCCCCGGAGACGAGGCACTTGTCGCCGAGCGCTTCGCTCAACGGATCGGCGTCTTCGCCGCAGAAGCCCAGGTGCGCATGGCGCCGCCACCCCTCCGCGTACTCGAAAACGACGGACCATTCGCCCACCTTTCGCGACATGTCTTCCATGGCGTGGAGGTAGCTGTCGAGGCCCTGGCTGACGTCGAGCCACTCCTTCTGACTGCGATGGCAGGCAAGCGCTTCCCGTTTCTGCGCGAGCACGCCGGTGACATCCACGAACTGGCCGGGCCGCACGACGCGGCGCAGGCTGTCGGTGAGGCCATAGGGCAACGCGTGGTACAGGGTAACCTCTTCCGCAACGGGTTCGCGGGCCGGCGTGGTCGTGAAATTGCGCATGCCGCGGAAGAAACCCGCGCTCACGGCGAGCCGGCACGCGTGGATGTGGTCTTCCATGTAGTCCTGGGGCGAGGGAACAAGCATGATGGAAGGGCGGACCTCGCGCACGACGGCGCAGACCTGCTTGAGCAGGGGCTTGGTGTAGAGGATGTCGAGGTCATCGACGACCGGGTCGTGGAGATGCGCGCCCAGCGCCCGCGCCGCGCTGCGGGCTTCCTCGAGCCTGCGCGCAATGATGGCCTCGCGCGTGAGCGTGGCCGTGCCGCACGAACCGTTCGCAATGTTCATCATGTGCAGTTCGTAGCCTGCCATCCTCAATTGAAGCAGGGTGCCCCCCATCATGAATTCGATGTCATCGGGATGCGCCCCGATGGCCAGCGCTACCGGTTTTGGCATGGTCGAATAGTCCCTTTCATTGCGCGGTCACGTCGCGAGCAGGGTCAGTAAACCGACGACGACGGCGACGCCGCCGTTCACAGGCGGCGTACCCTGCTCCTCGTAACGCAGGAAGTCCACGTGGCCGTCCAGGTACAGCACATTCGAGCCGCCCGGCACGTGATTATAGTCGGAAGGGATGGTCGATAGCTGGTCGAGCATGACAAAGACGGTGCTTTGAGCCTGGGCCGTGGCGGCGGGATTGTTGATGTCGGTGACGAGAAAGCGTTCTATTCCTTCGCGCAGCCGGTAGATGCTGTTTCCGCCGCCGTTGCCGGTTCCCGGGACGCCGCTCATATCCAGGTCCTTGTCCGCGATCTGGTTGGCGGCATTGACCCGGTCCGGGGACGCCGATTCGGGGCTGGAAAGCACGTCGAGGTACTGCACGTTTTCTTCAAGCAGGCGGGTTACCCCCGCAATCAGCTGGGCCGACGCCTCGGTGGTGGTGACGCCGCTGACATCCGCGCCGGTCATCGCGGCAAGCGTCAGCAGCGGCGCGACAGGCAGCACGCCGTAGCGCGGGTCCGTGCGGTCCATGACCCAGCCGAGGTAATTGTAGCTCGAATCCGTCGCGCGCGCGCAACGCCGGTAGTTGTTGCTGGCGCAGCCGAAACAGAACACGTCCGTGCCGTTCTTGGCGTACGCAACCTCGCTGTCGAGGCCCGAGTCGGACGGACAGAACGTGATCATCGGGTCGTTCAGGTATTCCGGATACACCTGCCACATGTCCGGGCCGACGTCGAGAATGTGGACCGGGTCCCCGTTGCACTTGGGCCGTACGCCGAGCTGCAAGGTGGGCCAGCGCTCGCCTGGGTCCTCATTGGCGTACATCTTGAACACCAGCCCCCATTCTTTCAGGTTGTTCTGGCAACTGGCGCGGCGCGCGGATTCGCGGGCCCGCGCCAGCGCGGGCAGCAGGATTGCCGCAAGGATACCGATAATCGCAATGACCACAAGCAGTTCGATCAGGGTGAACCCGCGTCTCGCGCTCATGACCGCCCCGCTCCTTTGTTCGTGCCCGAAGGCGGCGCACTGCCCCGCTGGTGTTTCGCGTTCAGGATAGCACGGCTGTCATTCAAGCGCCAAGAGATTCGCGAAGAGACGCAGCATCCCGGGATGCAGTTCGCGCAGTTGACGGTGCCAGGCCAGCGCTGAGTAACAATACAAGCCCTCGCCATGCCGTGTAATCAGGCATGCTCCGGGAGGAATGTCCTCCCCGGGGTCATTACAGGCAAGGAGCGGAGTATAGGCGGTGTCCCAGCGTTCGGGGAAATACAGGCCCCGTTCCTGCACCCAGCCGTCCCAGTCGCCGGGGCGGATGAGATTGGGCGCGCAAAACAGCGGATGGTCCGGCGCGAGCAGGGTGACCGGCGCGTCCTCCCGTGTCACGCGGTTGCGGGACAGGTGGATGGGGTAGGGCGCGTATTCCGGTTTCCAGTCGAAGGTCTTATGATACATCACGATGAGCGTGCCGCCGCGCCGCACGTAGTCGAGCAGCGCGCGGTTATTCGCAACCAGGTCCTGACGGTATTGATACGCGCGCATGTCTGCCAGGATGACCCCGCACGCGTCGAGCGCCGCGGCATGGAAATCCCGGTTCGTAAGCGAGACATGCGGCAGACCCAGCTTGAGCAGCGTCGTGCGCAGTGTGTCGTCGTAGCTCTCGACAAGACCGGCGCGCTCGATGTCCGGCAGGCGCAATTCCACGACGCGCACAACCGCCGTCGCGGCTTCCGTATCCTTGCTCAGCCGCGCGCGGAGCGCATACATTCCTTCCGTGACGGCCTCAGGCAGGCGCAGTGTGACTGGCAGGCATTGCTGTTCGTTTTCGTGCTCGAATTGCAGCGGAAAGACTGGTGCCTTCGCGGACCAGCCTTCGGGGACTTCGAGACGCAGTTCCTCCGTTCGCGCACCGGGCGCGCGGTTGGTGCAGAGGATATCGAGGCGCAGCGCGGCCGTTTCCGTTGCCCGCACAAGATACGGAGCGTCAAGGAACAAGACTTCCGTAGGCGCGCCGACCTCAACCCGCGCCCCGGCGTGAATAGGCAAAACGTCACTGCGGACCGCGCGGGCCGTTATCCGAATCTGCGGATCGGACGTGCGCGCGTCAAAGACGTGTTCGCGCGCGGGCAGGGTGAACGGCGCATCATCCGGCACGGTCAGCGTGTATTCCCATGTGGCTTGACCATCGCGCAGGGGTACAGCGCCGGAGAGCACCGGGCTGTCCGAATCGCTCCAGGAACACGAAAAAGCGGTGGTGAGTGTGTCCTGCCGCCCGAAGTCGGTTAGCGTCGCCTGAATGTGCACGGCTTGGCCGGGCACGACCACAGGGTCGTCCACGCGGGTTTCCAGGCGCAATTCCGCGGCGCACGCCGCCGCGCGGAGCAGCTTCCGGGTCCCGAGTTCATCGGTGTACGGCTGCGCCCGCACCACGCGCAACAGCGCGTCGAGAACTTCGGCGCGACCGGCGGACGGCGGCGGCAACTGCTCGCGGCGTAGCTCCGGTCCTGCCGGAATTCCGGCAAAGAGGGGCCCGGCAATCTCTTCGTTACCGTTCTGAGGGATATCCGGGGCTGTCTTGATGAGGTCGTAATGGACTTTCGGGCGTCCCGTCAGATATCGCTCGATAAAGAAGGTCATCCCCTGAGACGCGTGGGCGCGCAGGGCTTCCGCGGCAATTTCGGCGTAGGTCAGGCCGCGCGCGGGTTCCAGCTCCGAGATGTCGAGCGTGACCGAACTGCTCTCCGGCGTCCAGGCACGGATATAGAGGCGCAGTGTTTGCCAGGGCGCGAGTCCCTGCCCGATTTGCTCGGGGAACGCGGCCGGGTCCGCCGCCCGGTCAAAGGCGTCCAGAACGGCTTTGCCAATGGCCTGGTGATGGCCGTGGTCCTGGTCGCGCCCGTGATGCGTAATAATGACATGGGGGCGGGTCTCGCGGATTTTCCCGACCATGCGCCGCAGCGTTTCCTGTTCGCCCCAAATGGCCTGCGTTTCCCCGATTGACTTGGAATACCCGAAGTCCGGCAGGTCGAGAAAGTGCAGTTCGGCCCCTGTAATTGCGGCTGCGGCTCGCATCTCGCAGGTGCGGATGACCGCGAGGTCTTCATATAGTTCCGGGCCCGCCTCGTTCTGCCCACCCTCGCCGCGCGTGGCAATGACCGCGTACGTTTGCACCCCATACTTATAACGGTGCAGCGCCAGCGTGGCGCCATCTTCGTCGTCCGGGTGCGCGGCGACGCACAGGAGCCGGAAGTCATTGCCGAGGTCACGTAGTGCCTGCCGCAGCGCCATCTCCCCGAGTTCCCGGGCGCATGCAGGAGACACGCAAAACACCCCCCACAGGCACAGGAGACAAGTCGCTTTCCGCATGCGGCGTAGTATAGCATGCCCGCGTGTCAGGAACCGGCAAGTGGCCGAAGCGGGGAGTTATGGTGCCTTATGGACAAGCTCGATATCCTCAACTTTATGCGGGAACACGGGATCATCGCGATTGTGCGCGCGGACACGGGGGGCGACGACCTCGTGCGTATTGTGGAGGCGGTGGCCGAGGGCGGCGTCCGGTGTATCGAAGTGACCATGACGACGCCCGGCGCGCTCGAATGCATCGAGACGGCCTCGCAGAAACTCGCGGGCGCGGACGTGCTCATCGGCGTGGGGAGCGTGCTCGATACGGAAACGTGCCGGCTCGCTATTCTCGCGGGCGCGCAATACGTCGTGTCGCCAGTCATGTCGGACCCGGTCATCAAGACAGCTCACCGCTACGGCAAGCCCGCGCTGCCTGGCGCGTTCACGCCGACGGAAATCGCGAACGCGTGGCAGCATGGCGGCGACCTGATCAAGGTGTTTCCGTGCAGCGTGGGGGGGGCTGATTATGTCAAGGCGGTCCTCGCGCCGATGCCGCAGATTCCCCTCGTGCCGACGGGCGGCGTGGATGTGGACACGATCCAGGACTTCGTGAAGGCCGGCGCCGTGGCCTTGGGTGTCGGCGGCAATCTGATCAGCAAGGAATTGATGAAGAAACGGGATTTCAAGGGACTGACCGAAAACGCCCGGCGTTTCGCGGACGCGCTTCGCGCCGCGCGCGGGCAGTAAGCGCTCCGCACACCGGCATCTGGCACGGCGCTGCGCGGCAAACAGGGCGTGGCGCCGTTATTTTTCCGCGACCCACAACCGGGACGCGAAACCGAGGTCGGCGAACCGGCCCGGCTTGAATCCCGCGGCATCGGTCCATGCGCTTACCTCGCCGCAGGTGTACGTGTCCCCTTCGCCGGTGTGCACGAGCATGTTCAGCGCGAACACGAGGCTGAACGCGGGCCCCGTCCGGTCTTCGTCGACGAGGAAATCCTTGATCACGAGCATACCGCCCGGCGCGAGCGCGGCGTGGCACTTCTGGACCAGTGCGCGGTTCGCCTCGGGCCCGAAGGAATGGATGATGTTTGACACGAAGACCAAGTCGTAGCCGCCGCCGAGGTCATCGCGCGCCAAGTCGCCCTCGATGAAGTCCGCGCGGCCGGTGAGCCCCGCCGCTTCCACCTGCTCGCGCGCGATGGCGACGACCGGCGGCAGGTCGAACAGGGTCGCATGGAGCCGCGGATGCGCCTTGAGAAAAGCGATGCTGTACGCGCCGGGGCCCGCGCCGGCGTCGAGCATGCGGCGCGAGCCGGAAAAATCGACGGCCTCCAGCACGGCGGGCGCGCCGTGGCGCGCGAGGTCGGCCATGCCGAGGATAAACGCGCGCAGTTGTTCGGGGGTGCGGTCGGTACGCTCGCGCATGATGGCCTTGCCCGTGCGCACGGCCCGGGCCAACTGGCCCCAGGTCTCATAGGCGTTCGCGGAATGTTCCAGGATGTGCGTCTGGTCCGCGGGGGCGCCGGGCACCAGGCACTGCGCGGCAATCGGCAGGTTGCGGTAACGGCCCCGCTCGGACGCAACCAGCTCGATCGCCACGAGCCCGTCCAGCAACATGCGGATGCCGCGCGGGTCCCAGCCGACGCACTCGGCCACTTCCGCCGCGGTGCGCGGCCTTTCGAGATGCTGGAATACGCCCGCCTTCAGCGCGGCGAACAGTATCTGCGCGTGCTGGTAGCCCCGGCACAGCAGGTTCAATCGATTGATGAGGTCGCGTGGGTTCATGGGGCGTCTCTTTCCGGAATGCGCAAGGCTTCTTTTGTCGCAAGATACCTGTATAATTCCTGTCTGGACACAGGTAAGTCAATCATCAAAAGCCAGCAGGAAAGGGAACGGCGCGGAGTTCATGAGGATCGACACGGTAGAGTTCGTGAAAAGCGCGTTGCGTCCGGAGGAGTACCCGCGCGACGGGCACCCCGAGATAGCGTTCGTCGGGCGGTCGAACGTGGGCAAATCGACCCTGCTGAATGCGCTCCTGAACCGCAGGGGCATCGCGAGAACCAGC
>JAGMZX010000084.1:0-9325 GCA_018005585.1 Candidatus Hydrogenedentota bacterium
GACTTCGACCTGCGCGCCGGGCACGGGCTTTTGCGTTGCGTGGTCCAGCGCAACAATCCGTAGCGAAGCCTGACTTCCCGCCAGGAAGTCTCGCGAGGCAACGAGCCGCGTCTCCAATTGCGGCAGCGTGTCGATCACGCGCATGGCCGCCCGCTCCTCCCCGCCAAAGGCCTGAAAACGGTATTCCAGGAAGCATTCCGGCACCCGCGCCTCGGGCAGCGGCACGGAAATCTCCATGACCCGCTCTTGGCGGCCCGGCGGCAGTGATACCGCCTCGGACTTGCCCAGCAGGTCGTAACCGTTCAGGTCGGCCACGCGAAAATGCAATTGCCGTTCCACCGTGCGGCTGCCGGGATTCTCGACTGCGTAGTGGACCCGCACGCCGCCGTCCGTGCGTTCCAGCCAGATGGCTTCGCGGTCCATCCACTGCGCGCCCGACTGGGCCGCCGCGGCGCCCGCGAGACATGCGCACACCGGCACCGCCAAGCACAACACAGACATCACCGAATATCGATTCCACATGGTTCGGCTCTCCTATGGCTCACAAACCCCTGCTCTTTCATCCTTGAGACACCATCCGCAGTTCCGGGTTCGCGCCGCAGAACGGACCCCAAGGCCCCGGCACAGGCATGAATAACACTATATACCATTCAGGGGCCGCGGACTGTCTCCAAGTTCATGAGACTGTCGACGACGCTTAATTGCCTGCCGCTCGTAGGTGTGAGGCATGCCTCGCCCCTGTATTTCAAGGCCCGCGTGGACTGGCTTGGGAAAAGCACAAGGGGTAAACTCAGGCGCGATGCAGCTTGTTGCGGCAGAATGCTCAACGGAAAGATCGCAGCGCGTGAGCCGGGAACACACGATTCGGACGTCAGTGCCGGCCGGATGGCGGATGGCGGGGTTCGCACTGCCGGTCGCGGTCGTTTTTCTGGCGCAAACCGCTCTCGCCGCGCCGGGCGCGTGGCCGGAGCCGAGGCAGAACGCGCACCTGACGGCCGTGCAGCCGCTCCCGGGCAAGATGCGCGAAGCGCCGCGCGTCCTCGCGCGCTACAATCTCGGCTGTACTGCGCCAGGCGTTCAGCGCGCGTCTCAGCCGGGCGGCGCGGAGACGGGTCTCGCGATTGTGGGCGGGGCCCTGTTTGCGTTTACACCGGACAACGCCCTGAAATGGACGTCACATCCCCGGGGGCTCAATTTTACGGCGATCGCAGCTTGTGAAGACCTTGACGGCGATGGACTCGCCGAGGTGCTGCTGCAGGCGGGCCGGCCCGAGCCGCCATATGGCGCGGCGGTGCTGGTAGACCTCGAATCGGGGGCTGTGCGCTGGCGTTACGATGTCGAACCGATGTCCTATGCGTGGTATCTCCATGCTGGCGCGTACTGGCCCGATATGCCCGCGAAACAGATTCTCGTGCTCATGCATGGCTACCCCCCCGACGAAGAGAACGGCTATGCCGCGCTGTTCGCGTTTGACAAGCCCGGCGAGCCGCCCAGGCAGCGCTGGCGTTATGATTTTCACCAGTACACGTGCTTTCCCTCGCTTCTGCGCACGGATTTCGACGGCGACGGCACGCGCGAACTCGTGGTCGAGACGCACAGCCGCATGTGGTTCCTTGACCCGGTCAGCGGCGCGATGGAGCATTTCGAGACGTGGGACGTGGCCCCGGCCAACGTGCGCAGCTATGGCCTTGTCGAGTTTGTCGACCTGGACCGCGACGGGCGCGAGGATTTTCTGTGCATCGCCGACTTCGCGCAGCACCACGAAGTGCTGTTGAACCGCGGCGGGCATTTCGAGCGCGCGTGGCTCCATGCGTGGGGCGAGAGCGTTACGACTGGCAAGGTGGACACCGCGTATCCGCAGCCCGCGTACGGCGATGTGGACGGCGACAACGCGCTCGAGGTGGTCGTGAGCGTATTTAACGGTGAGGGCGAAAATGCGTGGAAACTGCGCGTGTATGACGCTGTCACGGGAATTATCGAGCATGGCGGGGCGGGGCTTGTCCCGGTCACCATCGTCGACGTGAATGGCGACGGGGCGGCGGACATTGCCGCGAACCGCGTCGACACCGCGTCCGTGGAGGCCACTTCGGGGGCGTGCGTGCTCTCGGGCAAGAACGGAGACTGGCTGGAAATCTGGTCGGACCCGGGCACGCGCATCGTGCCTTCGCCACAGCCGGGTCGCGTGCTCCTGAATCGCGGCGGCGTGATGAAGGTATTGCGCGGCGATGGCAACGGTGTCATGGAAACGGACCCTGCGCCCACCGCATCCTCGCCGAGGCCCGGTTTCGAACACATCCCGGCGATGGCGTCAGCCGAGGCCGCTCCCACGCTGCTCCTGGCGGACCTGGGCCGCGGCGGGACCGAACTGCTCGCGCACGGCGGCGGGCGCACGCGGGTGTTGCGTTGGCAACAGGAAACGCTCGTTTTAACCGGCGAATACCCCTCCCTTTCGATACCAGTCGTGGCTGATTTCGATGGCGACGGCGCGCCGGACTTGGCGCGCACCGAATTGGGCGCCGCCCGGCTGCCGGTGGTCGAGGCCGTCACCCCCGCGCGGAATAACCGCGTCCTCTGGCGCACGGAATTGCCTGCGCCGACCGGGACCGGCCTGCCCAACGGCCAGGCCGCGTATGCGCGCGCGGGCCGGCTCGCCGGCGCGGCCACGCCCGACCTCTATGTGTGGTTCGGCGCCCCGGCGGCACGTAGCTTCTGTCTCGACGGTAGAACAGGGCGCCTGGTCTGGGAACAGGGCGAACGGCCCGAGATCGAGCGGTTCTGGGGCCCGAGCGTAAACCTGGCCAGTGTGTACGATTTCAACGGGGACGGCGCGGAAGACCTCGTGTTCACCAACCCGGATTACTTTTGTGTGGCCGACGGGCAGACTGGCGCGCCGCTGCTCGGGCCTCTGTTTCCGCCGAAGATTTTCAGTCAACCGAGCCAAGGTCTCTATACCTTGCCGGCCATCCTTGAGCGCGTCCATGCGGAACCGCTCGTGTGTCTCGTGGACGGCCATTACTTCCAGGGCGTGATGACATTGCACGCAGACCCGAAATGGCACCGTATCTTGAAGCCGGGCGAGAATCGCGCGGGCGCGGAAGGGTTCCTCCAGGTAACGGACGGCGCGTGGCTCATGGGTTTCGGACGTCAAAACGGCACTTTCGCGTGCGTCAACGCCGAGACGGGCGCGCCGCGATGGGAACTGTCCGTGGAGGCGTCGTCCAGCGACGTGCTGACCTGCGACGTGGACGGCGATGCCCGCCATGAATTCGTGTTTGCGACGAGTCACGGCGAACTCTGGGCGGCCGGCGACGATGGCTCGACGCCACGCATCGTCTGGCGCGCGCCGCTTGGCGCACCGGCGGCGGGCGCGCCCATTGCGGGCGACATCAACGGCGATGGGTATAGCGAGGTGGCAGTGACGCTCGCAAACGGGGAGTTGGTGGTTCTGGGCGCAAAGAGCTGAGCCCGGCCATTCCGGCCGTCTTCTGAATCCTGTGTCCCGGGTTCTCCCGCCATTTCTTGGGCCTTCGAGGGCTATTGTGCAGAATGCGCGTCTGTTGTATATTCATTCTGCGGTGTTTGAGAGTTCTGAACCAGGGCCAGAAGGGGCATCTGGTGGTGTTCTGCGGAAGTTTCGCGATATCGGGGGGTACGGCGCAGCAGGCGCGGGCACGGCGCACCCGCGCTCGATGTGGACTTTCGTCACAAGCCGTTATGCCCAACAGGTGGGCCATAAGGGTTCCGGCATCAAACGTCTCGTGAAGAACAGGAGGTTCCTATGAGAAACCGGGGTTTTACGCTCATCGAACTCTTGGTCGTCATCGCAATCATCGGCATTCTGGCGGCTATCCTGCTGCCCGCGCTGGCCCGCGCGCGCGAATCGGCCCGGCGCGCGAGTTGCCAGAACAACCTGAAGGAACTCGGGCTGGTACTGAAGATGTACTCGAACGAGGACCCGGGCGAGCGGTTCCCCACGATGCAGGCCGGCGTGTACAACTGGCACAACGTGCGGCCCGCTTCGATCATTGACCTGGTCCCCAACATGTTTACGGTGTACCCGGAATACTTGAACGACCCGTTCATCCTGGTCTGCCCTTCCGATTCGGAAGCGGGTGAGATGGCGGAACGGTTCACGCCGCCCAACAGCGACGAACTGTGCCTGAACTATTCCTGGCCCACGAGCGACGCCGGCAGCCGCTGCGCCAGCGCGGCAGACTGCAGCTACACGTACCTCGGCTGGGTGTTCGACCGTTACGCCGTAAAGCACGGCTTTGCCGACCTCAACGCGCTGATCGTCATCTTCTCCGCGGTAGGCGAGGCGGACATGATCCCCGCGAACCCGCCTACGGAAGGCGTGCGCCAAGTAGTCGGCGCCATTGAAGCGTTGTTTACTCCCGAGTTCGTCACTGCCGTGCTGAATGACGATGGCCCAACCATGGCGAAATACGTGGACGATGACATCACGCTCGTCAGCACCTACGCGGGAGAAGGCAATGGCGGCAGCGACACCGTCTACCGGCTGCGCGAGGGTATCGAGCGGTTCCTGATCACGGACATCAACAACCCTGCGGCCAGCGCTCAGGCCCAGAGCACCATTCCCGTGATCTTCGACCAGCTTGCGGTGGTGCCCTCGGCGTTCAACCACATTCCGGGCGGGTCGAACGTGCTGTACATGGATGGCCACGTCGATTTCCTCAGATACGAGCAGAACGGCGACTCGCTCTGCAACAAATACGTGGCGAACCTGCTGGGCGTCATGGCGGCAGTCTTCTAGCCAATACCGCAATCGGCACCAACAAGCGTCTTTGCCCGGGTAATCGCGGCGGCGCGGTTACCCGCGCATCTTTCAATTCTTGCGTTTCATACAGCCGTTTATCCGTGCTATGGTGTTTCCATTCAGGCCGGCACGCATAAAGGAAGGAACACATTATGGTCAAATCACGCATCATTCGGCGACGGGAATTCCTGAGCATGACCGCGACGGGCGCCGTCGCGGCGGCCATGGGCGCATGCACAACCATAGGGAGAACCGCAATGGCAGCTGCCGGGAGCAAGCGGATAGCCACCTTCCAGTGCGACGTTACCCCGCCGCTGGGCACGCCCATCTACTCGAGCTTCAAGGGTCTGGAGGTCATCGAGCATCCCCTGCTCGCAAAGGGCATTGTGCTTGAGGACAATGGCGCGCGCTACGTGCTGTGCGCGGTCGACTGGTGCGAGATCTGCAACTCGACCCACGACCTGTTCCGCCAACTCCTCGCGGAGGCGGCAGACACCCGACCGGAGTTTGTCGCCGTGCACACCGTGCATCAGCACACGGCGCCCATGGCCGACAGCGACGCCATCCGCATCTTTGCGCAGACGGAGAACCCGTCGCCTTATCCCGCAATCGAGACCTTCGAGGAACCCGCGGCGCGGCTCGCCGCCGCCGTCAAGAGTGCCGTCGGCGCGCTGCGCCCGTGGGACCGGCTCGGCCTGGGCCAGGCGAAGGCCGAGCGGGTCGCCTCGAACCGGCGCATCCCGGCCGGCGACGGCAAGGTCGGGTTCCGCGCGAGTTCCTGCACGGACCCGGCGATGATCGCGATGCCCGAAGGGCTGGTCGATCCCTTTGTGAAGACGGTCACCTTCGCACAAGGCGACGAGCCGGTCGCGCGCCTGCATTACTACGCGACGCATCCGCAGAGCTTCTACGGCGACGCGCGCGCGAGCTACGACTTCGCCGGCATGGCCCGGGAACGGCTCCAGACGGAGGAGAACGTGTTTCAGGTGTATTTCACCGGCTGCGGCGGCGATATCGCGGCGGGCAAATACAACGACCGCACCCCCGAGGCGCGCGAAGGCCTGTATCAGCGGCTTTATGCGGGCATGAAGGCCGCCGCCGACGCGACGCACTATGAACCCGCGGCGGACATCGCCTGGAAAACGGCGCTGCTCCCTCTCACGCCCCGCGAGGACGCGGGCTTCACCGATGCGGAACAGCAGGCGAAGATGACACGCCAGGACGGCGTCTGGAGCACCCGTCTCGACGCAGCCATGTTCCTCGCCTTTCGCGCGCGGGCAAAAAAGCCTTTCGAGTTGAGCGCGCTGTCTCTTGGCAATCTGCGCATCCTGCATCTGCCGGGCGAATCCGTCATCGCGTTCCAGTTGTACGCCCAGGAACTCGCGCCGGAGCAGTTCGTCGCCGTGGCCGCGTACGGCGACTGCGCGCCGGCGTACATCTGCCTCGAATCGTTCTTTGACGAAGGCGGCTACGAGCCTACCGCGTCGCATGCCCTGCCCGAATCGGAGCACGCTATGCGCGCCGCCATCCGCGAACTGTTGAATGCCTGAGCCAGGCCGGGGACCTTTCATGCGAACCAGGAACCCGCGCGGCATGAGCCGCCGCCAATGGCTGACATCGGCGGCCGCGTGCCTGGGCTCGTGTGCGATGCTGCCCGCGATCGCGGGGGAACGGCCCGAGGTCACGCGCCCGCGCGCAACGTCCGGCGATGTTGCCTTCGAACCTGCCTGGGAGCAGCGCCTGACAGTCACCGTCGGGCCGGGCTCGGCGGACATCCCCGGTGTCACGGACAAGGCCATCCAGGCGGGCGTCGACTACATCGCGCGTTTCGGCGGCGGCACGGTCAAGCTGCTGCCGGGCGAATACACGCTGCGCAACGCCGTCTGTCTGCGCACGCGCGTGCGCATCGAGGGCAGCGGACCGGACACGGTGCTTACGAAAGCGCCCTCGGTCGAGACGACGCTTGCCGTGGATTCGGACTGGTATGACCAGGAGATTACATTGACGGATGCGTCGGGGTTCCTGGTGGGAGACGGGGTTTGCCTCATCACCGAGAATCCCGACACCGGCGGGCGCGAGGTGGTCAAGCGCACGCTTGTCGCGCACAGCGGCAGCCGGTTCAAGCTCGACCGCGCATTGCGCGAGAATTTCTGGGTCGAGAAACAGCCGGTGGCGGTTACGCTGTTCCCGCTCATCACGGCGGAAGAGGCAAGCGAGCTGGCTGTAGAAAACCTGACCCTGGACGGCAACCGCGCGAACAACGCGCACCTGGACGGCAACTACGCGGGCTGCCTCTGGTTTCAGGATTGCAGCCGCATCGTGCTCCGCGGCGTGACCGCGCGCAATTACAACGGCGACGGCATGAGCTGGCAGATTTGCCACGATGTCGTGGTCGAGAACTGTCACAGCCACGACAACGCGGACCTCGGCATGCACCCCGGCTCGGGCTCGCAACGGCCCACCATCACCGGAAACCGCATCGAGCGCAACGGCACGGGCCTGTTTTTCTGCTGGGGCGTCAAATACGGCCTCGCGGAAGGCAACGTGATCTGCGACAACGTGGATTACGGCATCTCCATCGGCCATCGCGACGACGAGAATCTCGTGCGCGACAACGACGTGCTGCGCAACGGCAAGTGCGGCGTCCTGTTCCGGCCCGAACGGGGCATCGGCTACACCGCTTCGGGAAATCGCGTCGAGGAAAACCGCATCATCGACAATGGGCCGGAAGACGGCGCCGCAGTCGATATCCAGGGCGTGACTTCCGGCAACACGCTGGCGCGAAATGAAATCCGCGAGACGCGCGGGCCCGCGAGCCGGGCCGGCATCCGCATCGGGGCGGAAACCGGCGAAAACACGCTTCAGGACAACCACATCGAGGGCTTCGCCGTCGCGGTGCAGGACCTCCGGCGGAAATGAGACCGGTTCGGCGCGCGCGGACGGCGGCTAAGCCGCCGAAGAGCCGATATGCACGCGGGTTGATATGGGCAAGCGTGTTCGTGGTCGCGCTCAGTTTCGGCGTTCTCGCCGAACAATGGTCCCTCCCTGTTGACGTCGCGTCGGAACTGACGTTTCCGCGCGTGCCCATGGACCCCGTCATCGATTTTGGCGGTCTGCTGGATGCGGCCGGCGTCAGCGAACAGGTGGACCGCGGCTCTGTGCAGGTGCTGGACATTGCGGATGGTGCCGAACTGCCCTGCGCTGTCGAATGGGACGCCACACGCCGCGACACGGCGCGGGTCATGTGGGCGACCACGAATCCCGAGCATCGCGCCTTCGCGATCCGCTTCCATACGGCGCCGTCGCCGTCCGCCGCGCCGGTTCCGGCCTATGTCCCCCCCATCGGCGTTGGGGATTTGCTCCGGTACAACGCGGACGCACCGCGCTGCGTCGCGCTGCCGTACCTCGGCGGCCTGGTGGACCTGAACGGCGACGGCCGCCGCGACCTCGCGGGCTGCTGGAACTACGCCTATCGCCCCGGCGAACCGTGGGACGGCGTGGTCTGTTACCCAGGCGCGTGCGAGGACGACGAGATGGTCTTCGGCGACCTGCTGCGCTTGCGCTACGTCGAAACCAAGGCTGACGCACATCCGAAAGACTTTCTTGGCACCTACATGTGCGCGGCGTTCGCCGATTTGAACCGCGACGGCGCCCTGGACCTCGTGTTTTCGCCACGGAACGGCGACCGGCTCAGCTTCTATCTCGATTCGGGCAAGCGGGACGCCGCCGGGCCGCCCGTTTTCGTGCGGGACGGCGAACTGGCGCGTCCCGCGGGCGCGTGGGCGCCCTGCCGCATCGTGGACCTCGACAACGACGGCGCGCTGGACCTCGTGCTCGGCAACCTCCACGCCGACGGGAACGCGGAGGTCCATTTCCTGCGCAACCGGAACCCCGACGGCTGGCCCTTCGACGCCGCGCCGCCAGTGCCGCTCGAACTCGCCGGGCCGCCCTGCTTCTTCGACATGGACCGCGACGGCAGGCACGATGCCGTGTGCCTCGTTCCGGTTCCGGGCGGCGGCGTCCATGAACAACGCATCGTCTGGCGGCGCAACGAAGGCGGGACGCCGCCCGCGTTTGCCGCGCCTGCGCCAGTGTCCGGCATCGATGTGACATATCCCACGGACCTCGCCGCCGTGGACACGGAACCGCGGGGTCTGCTGGTCCAGCACGACACGTTCCAGCGTGTCACGCTGTTCCTGCACGCGCCCACGGACGCGCAACCCGCGACGTTCACCCCGCTGGGCGCCGCGCGGTCGCCGTGCGCCGTGATGTCGCTGAGCGATCAGGCGTGGCCGTGCCTGTGCGACTGGGACGCCGACGGCGATCAGGACCTGCTCATCGGCGGCGGCTACGGCTGGCCACGCATTGTGATCAACGGCGGCGGGCCTGCGCGCCCGGCGTTTCGCGAACCGGCCTTGATCCCCGCTGACGGCGGCCCGATCAAGATTTTACGCAACGAAATCCTGGGCGAGCCCCATCATTGGCACAACATGGGATATCCGTATCCGGTCTTCGCGGACTGGGACGCGGACGGGCTGAACGACCTGC
>JAGMZX010000084.1:9425-25816 GCA_018005585.1 Candidatus Hydrogenedentota bacterium
CCCGCTGACGGCGGCCCGATCAAGATTTTACGCAACGAAATCCTGGGCGAGCCCCATCATTGGCACAACATGGGATATCCGTATCCGGTCTTCGCGGACTGGGACGCGGACGGGCTGAACGACCTGCTGCTGCCCAATGAGACCAACCGCATCTTCTGGTATCGCAACACGGGCACGAAGCGTGAACCGGCCTTCGGCGCGCGGGCGCAGGTGCTCGTGGACGGGTTCCCGGAGTCGGATGAGGCGCGGCGGCGTTCCGCGGAACGCGCTATCGAAGCCACGTATCCGCTGGAGGAGGAACAACCGTTCTTCTGGCGCACGGGCGCGGCGTTCGCGGACTGGAACGGCGACGGGCTGCTGGACCTCGCGACGCACGACGGCGCGACGCGCAAGCTGTGGCTCTTCACGCAGTACCGCGACGGTTCAGGCGCACTGCGCCTGAAAAAGGACCGGCCGCTCCTGCTCGAAGACGGGCGCGCCATCGACGACGCCATTGTCGGGCGCAGCGCCCACTGGACCGAATCGTTCCGCGCCATCGACTGGGACCGCGACGGGCCGATCGACCTCGTCTACAACTGCGCGGGCACGGAACCGGCCAAGGGCAGCATCTATCTCCTGCGCAACGCGGGCACGCGCGAATCGCCCGTGTTCGCCGCGCCGCGCACCTTCTGCTGCTTCGGCGAGCCGATCAAGGTCACGGCCCACGGTCCCAACGCATGGCCCGGCGATTTCGACGGCGACGGCCTGCCCGACCTGATCGCCTGTGTGGAGTGGAGCGTCTACCCCTTCTACACGCACGCCGCGCTCGAAATGCCGGAACGGCCCAAGTACGAGGTGGGTGCCTTGGGCAGCGCAGCAGACTCAGATTCATAGGCTCGTTCCCAAAGTGGTACTTGAGAACGAGACAACATGCCCTTATCCGTAGACGCGACGTCCTGGTCGCGCGTCTTGAACCGGCGGCGAGACGCCGCTGCTAAGCCGCGGCCGCTTCCAGGAACGCGCGGATGTTTTCCGTCGAGACGCCGGGGGGCATGCCGCCGCCGCAGGAGAGGATGATGCCGCGCCGGTCGTCGAGGGACGCCACGAGGCCGCGCACGGCCTCGCCGACGTCGTCGGGCGTGCCGCCGGCCAGCACATCGCGCGGCGGGATGTTGCCGATCAGCGCGACATTGCCGCCCACGAGGCGCTTCATCTCGGGCATCGGATGTTCGTGGCTGAAGTTGAAGAGATTGACGCCCGTATCGGCGAGGTGCGGCGCGCAGACGGTCCCATTAGCGTCGTTGTGGAAGAAACGGACGGACGCGTCGAAGGCATTGAATATCCGCTTGAGATATGGCTTAGCAAACTCAAGGAAATCTTCTTCGCCGCAGAAACCGGCGATGTCGTCCAGTATCAGTATGCCGTCGATGCCGGGAAACGCCGCCTTCTGCAATTGCAGCCATTCGACAAGATAGTCGGTGATTGTCGTCAGGAGCTTGTGCGCGGCGTCCGGGACCAGTTTCAGGGTGACGAGAAACTCCGTGTTTCCGAGCAGGAACCCGGCCACGTTGAGCGGCCCGCGCGCCACGGCAAAGCGGATGGCGTGGCCGGCCCGCTCTATCAGCGGCTGCGCGAACCCGAGCCGTTTCATGACGAACGGCGCGAGGCCGTCGGTGCGCGGATTGGGCTTCTTCAGGGCGTCGAGCGCATTCGGCAGCCGCTCCGCGAAGGGGAATTCGTCTTCCGGGAAGATGCACTTCGCGCCGAACGCGGACGGCTCGGTGCACATGCCGTATTCGGCCCAGAAGCCCGGCAGGAACATCGCTTGCGGGAATCTCCCGATCGCTTTCAGGTTCGCGTCGACCCACTTCTGCTCGTTCGCATAGTAACTGAGAATCGACATGCCCGCCCAGTTCGGCAGCCATGGGCTGTCGATAATGAACCCTGTCGGCAACGGGTCGCACGGCTTGCCCGCAACCACCTGCTTCAACAGTTCCCACTGCTCCGAAGTCACGGCGCTGCACTCCTTCGTCCCAGGTTGTCCCCTCTTCCCCGCCTCCAGCGTTTCACCACCCCCCGTCCTCCGGAAAACAATTCGCGTACTTCGTGCCCTTGCGCGGCTCCGCCATCATGTCCGCGACGGTATCGCGCCACTTTGCGTAATGCGCGGTCTCCTTGTGCTTCGCGGGGTCCTCTGGCGTGCGATAGACTTCGACGAGCAGGAAGCGAGCAGGGTCGTCCTGCTGCTGGATCACGTCGAAGCGCGCGATGCCGGGCTCCTGCACGCTGTTCCGGGCGTTCTCGATCGACGCCGCCTTGAACGCCTCCGCGCATTCTGGTTTCACCACGCATTCCACGAGCACAAGGTACATCGGCAAATCCTCCACGCCAGTGCACACTCCGCCCGGACATGGGCGGCCTGATCAGGCATCGTCGCCAGCCGGCAGGACTTCCCGGCCGGGCGATTCCAGCGCATCGCGAATCGTCCGGACCAATGTGGCCGCTTGATAGGGCTTCTGTATGAACCCCGCAAGTTCTTTCCCGGCAAACCGCTGCGATATTTCCTGCGCGTTATAGCCGCTGGAAAGCACGACCGGCAGGTCCGGCCGGATGCGCCGCAATTCCCGGTAAGTGTCTTCCCCGCCGAGCCGCGGCATGGTCAAGTCCAGCAGAACGCAGACAACACGGTCCGCATGTATCTTGAACTGTTCAACCGCCTCGTGTCCATCCTGCGCCGTAATGACCTGAAATCCGGAGCGTTGCAGGATGCGCGCGCCCAGCGTTCGGACCGATGGCTCATCGTCGACCAGCAGCACGGCGCCCGAACCGCGCCAGCCGCCCGCGGCGGACTGCGCCGCCGGCGCCGGCGCGGCCAGAGCATCCAGCGCCGGCAGGAACACGCGGAACGAGGAGCCTCGGCCCGGTTCGCTGTAGACCTTGAGCGCGCCCTTGTGGCCGCGCACGATGCCGAGCGCGGCGGCAAGGCCGAGGCCGCGCCCGGTGAACTTGGTGGTGAAAAACGGGTCAAAGATGCGGCTGAGCGTTTCGGCGTCCATACCGCAGCCCGTATCGGCGACTTCAAAGAACACGTAGCGCCCTTCCGGCAGGTCCTGATTCAGGTGCATGGTCTCGAGGCAGGCGCGGTCGCATTCAACGGTTCCGGTGGTGACCGTGATGCCGCCCTTCCCGTCGGGCAGGGCCTCGGACGCGTTCACGATCAGGTTCATGACAATCTGCCGGATCTGGGAGGCGTCCGCCATTACGGCGGGGAGGCCGCTCGCCAACTCGTAGCGCAGCAAGGCTTGCTTCGAAATGGAGACCTCGAGCAAATGCCCCATCTCGCGCACGATCTCATTGATGTCGGCCGGCTGAATGATGAAGCGCCCCTTGCCCGAATAGGCCAGCAGTTGGCGGGTCAGTTCCGCGGCGCGCCTGGCCGCCGTCTCGATCTCCTTGACCGTCTCCCGCGCGGGCGAAGAAGGCGGCAATTCCTCGTAGGCGAGGTCCGCATTGCCGAGAATGCCCACCAGCAGATTATTGAAGTCGTGGGCAATGCCGCCCGCGAGCACGCCCAGGCTCTCGAGCTTCTGCGTCTGTTGCACCTGCGCCTCGAGCCGGCTGCGTTCGTCCTCGGCCCGCCTGCGGTCCGTGATATCCGTAATGAAGCCCTCGACCGCCTCCAGGTTTCCCGCCGCGTCGAAGACGCCGCAACCCTGCTCCCATACCCACTTGATGTCCCCGTTCGCGGTGCGAATGCGGTAGGTAAGCGTGAATAGCCGGCGCTGGTTCAGGGCATCCTGCACGCCTTGCCAGACCATCTCGCGGTCTTCCGGGACAATGCAGTCGCCGAACGGCATATTGCCGTCAGGCCCGAGTTCCTCGGCGGTGTACCCCGTGAGCGCGAGACAACCATCGCTCACGAACAGGAACGGCCAAGCGGGCGTGTTCAAGCACCGGTAGGCCAGGCCCGGCAGATTGCCCAGCAGCGTAGCCATGGCGCGCTGGCTTTCCTTCAGCGCGGCGTCGGTCCTGGTGCGTTCTTCGATATCGCGGCGGAGCGCCTCATTGCTTTGTTGCAGTTCCCGAGTCCGCTCCGCCACCAATGCCTCCAATTCGGCGGTGTGCTCGCGTTCGTGAAGCAGTCCCCGCTCTTCCCGGGGCAGCCAGCGGCGCAGGATCAGCGCGAATATCGCAAAGGCGGCAATCAGGTTGATTGCCTTGGGCACAAAGACGATCTCGAGCCGGCTCAAGAAGCTGTAGAGCCCCCGGGGCAGCAGGCCCGCGAACGCGGTATAGCGCAGCCCGAAATACACGCTCTCGAAGACGGTGCGGAACGCGTCAATCCCGAGTACGACCAGCAGCAGGCTCACCAGCGACCCGCGCAGACTCTGCCCCCAAAGCCGCCGCACACAAAAAAAGAGTATCGCGCACCAAAGGACCGAGAGCAGCCAGTAGACCGCAGGCGTCAGGTAATTGAACACACCCACAATACACATTCCTTGGTTCACGACGAAGGCAAGCCGGCTACGGGGCAGCCATCCGCGCGCCGGCGCACCGGCCCCGCTTCCGACTGCATCCGGTCCTCAATCCTATCGCAGGACAAGACAGCAGTTCTAGCGGGTGTCCCCCGAAGCCTCACGGATATGCGGGTCTATCGCGGACTCTCGCCGCCGCCCTTGGGAAAGCTCTCAGCCACCGTTAACAGCTGACGCGCAACCACGCCGATATCGGCCCGCGGCCAGACGGGCACGGTCACGAGCGGCGCATCATCCGAGACGACAGCGCGGATGTCCGTCCGCGTCGTTGCGAGCGGCGCGTCGCCCATCCCGCGCCGCCATACTTCCACCTTTGGGCCGGGGCCATTTATCCAGCCCTCGATGAGCACCAGGTCGCAATCGGAAAACTGGACCGCGATGTCCGGCGCAGGGTCCTGGTCCGCTGACCGCGTGCTGTATAGAGCCGTGAGATTCCGGGCAACCACCAGCACCCGCGCGGCCCCGGCGCGCCGGTGATGGTGCGAGTCCGTTCCCGGCGTGTCCAGTTCGTGCTCATGGCCACAGTGTTTCACTGACCCCACGCGCAGGCCCCGGCGCGAGAATTCCGTAAGCAGTTCGCAAACGAGCGTGGTCTTGCCGTGGTTCTTGCGCCCAACGATGTGGATTGCGCGCATGATGGGGGTCATCCGCCGATTTGCGCCATGCAACGGTCGGCGCGCTCGGCGTGCGCGTGATGACGCTCCGGCTTTCGCGCGACCGCTTCGCGAATCAGCGTTTCCATGTCACGGTCGGAAGCGCCGCCGCGCAAGGCGTCGCGCAGGCTCCCTTGCGGCGCGCGGAACAGGCAGGTCCGCAATTGTCCTTCCGCCGTGATGCGGAGACGGGAGCAGGAGTCGCAGAAATGGGCGGTCATGGGCGTGATAAAGCCGATGCGCCCGCGGAAACCGGGGATCTCGTATTCGCGGGCGACCTGCGGCCCCGCGAGCGGGAAGGCGGGCCTCAGGGGGTACCGGGCCTTCAAGACGGCAAGCATCTGTTCGTAGGAAACGAGTGTAGCCTGCCGCCAGCGATTGCCGGGGAATGGCATGTACTCGATGAACCGCACGTGAAGCGGTCTTTCCCGCGTCAATTCGGCAAAATCGGCCAGTTCGTCGTCGTTCTGCCCGCCCATGACGACCATATTGACCTTGACCGGGGCGAAACCGGCAGCCAGCGCCGCATCGATGCCGTCGAGCACGTCTTTCAGATGGGCGCGGCGGGTAATGCGCTCGAAACGGCCGGCGCGCAAGGTGTCAAGGCTCACATTCAGCCGCGTGAGCCCGGCCGCTTTCAAGGCGGCTGCGTGCGCGCGCAGCAGCACGCCGTTCGTGGTCAGGGCGAGTGTTTGAACCCCGTCAACCCGCGCAAGTCCGGCAATGAGCGACTCGAGGTCTTTACGGATAAGCGGTTCGCCGCCCGTCAGGCGGACTTTGCAGACTCCCATGCCCGCGAGCAGGCGCACCAGCCGCACAATCTCGTCATAACGCAAGATTTCAGCCCGGGGCTGCAGCACAACGCCTTCGGGCGGCATGCAGTAGAGACAGCGCAGGTTGCAGCGGTCCGTGACCGCCAGACGCAGATAGGTGTGACGCCGTCCGAAAGCATCCACCAGGAATGGCAAATACTCCGCATCGGACATCCGCGTCTCCAACCTTTTCGTCCTCCTGTGGCGGGCCGGGCTCCGTCACTACGCACCCAAGCCGTCGACAACGGCACGTGCGCGGGAACGCGCGATAAAACACTGCCTGAGCCGCGACAGCAAGTCAAACTTGACCTTCTTCGCCGGCTGGCCCGGCCCGTTCGCGCGCAAGAACAGGCCATAGGCCTCATGGACCAAGGCCTCCGCCTCCGCCTTGTCGCCCGTCATGCGCAGCGCCACGGCATAGAGCGTGTCCGCATACTGCATGCAAACGCATATCTGCCCTTCCACGGCGCTGCTAGCTGTCTTCCGGCTGGACCGCTGCGTATCGTCATCACGCTTCATTCTCACGACTCGTTCCCCCGTGGCCGTTCTTATCGGCCGTTCGCACGAATAAACACTTACGGTCTGTAGTACGTTTCTCGTGGTTTCAAGCCGCCAAATCGCGCACGCCCTATTTCTTCGCGAGGCGCCTGCGCGCTTTGCGCGGTTGTGCCTCGCTAACCCGGCCGTCGCAATGCCGCAAACTGGACAAGTCCTCCAGCGTCTGCCGGGCCAGTTGTTCCAGGAGCTGCTCTTTCGCTTCGCTCCACACCGGGTGCAACGGACAGGGCCGGTCGCTGCCGCATTGCGGCAGCCCCATTACGCACTGGTCGAACGTCCCGTCGCCGTCGACAGCCCGGATAACCTCCAGCAGCGTTATCGACCGCGGGTCGCGCGTCAGTTCGTATCCGCCGCCCGGCCCGCGCGATGCGCGCAAGAACCCGCCGCGCACCAGCGCCTGGAACACCTTGCGCGTATACGGTTCCGGTATCCCGACCCGCTTGCAGATCTCCGCCGCCTGAAAACGCCGCACTTCGCCCTTGGGCACGACGCACAGAAGTGCGCGTATGGCGTATTCGCAGCCCTTCGAATAGAGTCGGAACATAATGACCTCTAAAACCGGAGGCCCGGCACTGCTGTATTCCAGAGTCCATTATCCACAATTATCCCCGCGTTGTCAACCCGCCGGCTGCAACGCTGTTAATTCCAGTCCAGCAGGCGGCGCTCCCCTTCGAGCGCACGGATGGCCGCCACGTTCTGGGTAACCTCGAGGCACCCGCGGTACTGGCCCTGAACGTCCCGCACCGCGAAATAGCGGATATGCACAAACTGCGCCTTGAACGGGATCCAGAACTCGGCAACGTCGCGCGTGCCTTTGCGAAACTCGCTGAGGATGCGGTTGACCATGTGCAGACTCTTCTGGGGATGGCAGTTCTGCACTTGGCGGCCAATTACGCCGGGACTGCGCGGGAACAACCGGTCCTTCGTGTCCGAGTAGTACCGGACGATATCGTTTTCGTCGACAAACGATATTTCGACGGGCAGATGCGTCAGGATAAGGTTGACCTGTTCGAGCGTGAGCAGCCCGGTGTCGAGAGGGATGGCGTCCAGACCGGTGTGCGGTGGACCCGCCGCCGCTTCGGCTGGCATCCCGGCCTCTGCCGGGGGCCACACGGCCGGCGGCGCGATCAGCGCGAATCCAATCTCTTCCTCTCCCCGGCGCACGGCGGCCCAGTCTTCCTCCGGGAGGATTTGCCGCGCCATGGGAAAGAGAATGTTCTCTTCCTTGAAGACCATGTCGTCCACGCGCGAGAGCAGGTCCGGGCCCAGGGCGGCAATCGCGACGGCATCGCGCCGTTCGATTGCGGCGCGCACCTGTTTGAACTGTGCCCGGATATCGTCGTGCACGGCCCACATGACCTTGGGCGGCGCGGTCACGCCGTGTTTCTCCAACTGGGGAAACAACTGGTGTTCCTTGCGCAGGTAGTGCTTTTCGACTTCGGCGAGCCGCTCGATACTCGCGGCGAGCCGGTCCCATTTCACGTGTATTTCGTGCGGTGCGCCCGCGGTATCCTTCGTGCCGATGCCTGCGGCCGCGAACACGGCGCGTAACTCTCGAATGACGCCGGTCAGCGCCCTGTTTTCCTCCTGGAACGTATGGACGGGGTGCCCCGGCGGGGTTGCCGGCTGGTCTTCGGCAGCGAGGGCGTCCCGAAACACGGCCACGTGTACATCGCAGAGGCGTTTGATCTCCTCTTCGGGAAGACCCTCCTGGACCAGACGCTGTTCCATCGCCGCGATTTCCGCGGGCGACACCGCCTGCGCCAGCGCTTCGAAGCGGGCCTTGACCTCGTCCACGGGTTTGCCTTCGTGCAGTTCCTTGATGATTTCTTTCAGCGTCTCGATGTGGTCCGCGTCCGCGCCCGTTTCGGCGTCTTCCTCTACGACTCCGGCGGCGGCTTCCACTTCCACTGCAGTGCCCGTTTCCTTGCGAATGGCCTCGGCGAGATCCCGCAGGAGCTGGTCCAGGTCGACCTGAGCCATTTGCGCCGCCTTGCCGAGCGTGGCAAAGCGGGCGACGGTCTTGCGCATGATCGGGTTCCGCAGTATCTGGAACTCCTGCGCATAGTTCCCGAGGAAATCGACAAGGAACGGATGCTCGTCCACCAGTTTGCCAACACGCGTCTTGCTCGTTATCTGCATGGTGATTCTCCCGAAGCGGCGTCCGATTCCGGCGCGCACCCGTTCTAGCGGCTGGCCATCACCTGGCTTTCCAGGGCGAGGGCGCGCGGGAACAGGATGTTGTTTTCCTTATGGATGTGCTGATGCAAGTCACGCTCCAGCGCTTCGAGGCCGTCAAGCACCGCGCGATACGTGTTGCAGGCCCAATCCGGCGGCGTGTATGCGTCCGTCAATTCGCGCAGCCGCTCCAGGGCCGCTCCGGCGCTGTCATGCTCCATCTCCATGACCCCGATCGGCGACGAAAGGAAGCCGCAGCCGAAAGAAGACGGCCCGTTGGTCTCCTCCATTTCGCGGATGGCCGGGAACAGGATCTGCTCCTCCTTTCGCATATGCATGTCCAATTCCGCCTTGAGTCCCTGGAACACACGTTGCGTCTCCGCGAGGCGCGTCTCTCTCGCGCCATGCCGCTCCACGACCTTCGCGAGCAAATCGGCCAGCCGTGGCAATTCGCGCCGCAGGTATTCGTGGTGCGCGGCCACAATATGATCGATCAATGCAGTCAGGCTCATGCCGGCGCAATCCGCCTCACCGGCGCCGGGCGCGGTGTCCGCTTCTCGCAGCCGTTCGGCCACAGCGGCCGGATCAAGGCCCTTCGCGCGGCAGGCTTCTTCGAGCGGTTTCTTGCCACCGCAGCAGTAGTCGATGTCCAATTCCTCAAATATGCGCGAGCGCCCGGGCCGTTCGCTGACCAAGTCGCCCACTGTCCGTGTCGTGTCGATTGTTGTCATTGGCAGTTATCCTTGTGGTTGGGGTCCGGAAGACGGGGCCGGACACGTCGGGAATGCGCCGGGGCCGGCCCCCGTCTTCCGCATCAGTGCCTTATTTCACCGCCAGCGCATTGCCGGTTTCGGCGCTGGGAATCTCAATCTCCGTTTCTTCCTCGATACCGACTGGCTTCAGATTACGCATCGCCTGCACCACGAAGAGGAACAGGCACAGCGCGCCCGCGATAATGATCAGGTCGGGGATGATGCGCCACTGCCCGATGAACTGCACCAGGGGCTGCTCATAGAAGGCCGCGCTGCGCGCATGCCACAAGCCGTGCTCGAACGAGTCCCACGTCTGCATGAAGCCGACGGGCAGCAGCGTGAAGATGGCCATGAGAAACAGGCCGCCATTCGTGCCCAGGAACCCGATCTTCAACAACGTGTTGTTCCAGTGTTTCGGCTCGACGACGCCGCGCAGCGCGAAGAGCATCAGGCCGATGGCCAGCATGCCGTACGTGCCGAACAGCGCGGTGTGGCCGTGGTTCATGGTCAGGTACGTCGAGTGTTCGAAGTAGTTGACCATCGGCGTCGTGATGATGAAGCCGAACACGCCCGCGCCCAGGAACGCCCACATCGCCGACGCACCCATGAACATCATGGGCCACTTGTAGGGGAACGATTCCTGCGTGGCCGGAGAGTGCCGCGAATCGAGCACGACCTTCAGCAGCAGCAGCAGGATCGGCACGGGCTCCATCGTCGAAATCACGCCGCCCAGCGCCAGCCAGAGGTCCGGGTCGCCGAACCAGTAGTAGTGGTGCCCGACGCCGATGATGCCGCTGAACAGGGCGAGGCTCGCCGTCAGATAGGCGGCGCGCAGCGCCTTCTGTTTCGGCGCGAGTCCCAGCGCGGTGACGACATAGGCCATGGCCGCCGCGGCGAAGAACTCGAAGATGCCCTCGACCCAGGTGTGAACCACCCACCAGCGCCAGAAGTCCGCGACGGTGATGTGGGTCTTGGGCGTGTAGAACAGGCCGAACGCGAAGAACGACACGATCGCGATGGCGGAGTAGGTGTAGAACGGCACCGTGCCCCAGCGGTCCTGACCGCGCCCGAAGTTCGGCATCACCGCGCGCGCCACGATAACCAGCCAGATGATCAAGCCGACAAACAGCAGGATCTGCCACAGGCGGCCCAGTTCCAGGAATTCCCAGCCCTGATGCGCCAGCCAGAACCACGCTTTGCCGCCCAGACCCTTGACGCCGAGCGCCGTGCCCGTCAGGGCCCCGCCCACGACGATGGCCACGGCCAGGAAAAGGATGTCAACGAGCAGGCCCTGCTTGCGCGGCTCTTTCCGGCCCGCGATCGGGGCGAGATACAGCGCCGCCGCAACCCACGCCGTAGCGATCCAGAAGATAGCCAGTTGAAGATGCCATGACTTCGGCAGATTATACGGAATGTTGTCAGAGACCGCCTTGATGCCGTAGAACTCGCCGGGATGCACCGTGTAGTGCGCCATCAGGCCGCCCATGGTGAGCTGTAGCAGAAACAGCGTCATCACGACAAGAAAATACTTGGCCGTCTTGCGCTGGCTCGCCGTAATGGGCAGGTGAATCAGCTTTTCGCCCACCCGCTGGTCAAGTTCCAGGCCGGAGAGGTCCTTGTCGAAGTTGCCCTTGAAGAACACGGCCAGCGCGGCGCCAATGGCAAGCATCAGGCCCAGCAGGGACGCGATGGACCAGACCACCGCTTCCGGCGCGATCTCGTTGCCGACACTGCGATCGGGCGGCCAGTTGTTCGTATAGGTGAGTTCCTTACCCGGACGCAAGGTGCCCGCCGCCCAGGCGGTCCAAAGGTAGAAATCGGCCAGGTGTTTGCGCTCCTCGGCCGTCTTCACGGCCTGCGCGGCAACGACCGTGCCCTTGTCGCCTTCGCCGTACACCCGCTCCCAGTGCTCGCGCACGCGGTCAAAGGCATAGGCCTGCGCTTCCGTCAGTTGCAGCGTCCCGGTCGCCGGGTCGAGCCGGTTCACCTTCAATTCGGCGATGACTCGCGCGTCGATTGCGCCCCGCTGACCGGGCAATAACGCCTCATACGCAAGGTTGTGGTCGCGCTCCGCGTAAAACGCGCGCATGTATTGGCCGACGAGGTGCAGCGTCGTCGCGGTGTAATCATTGCCGCGATAGGTGCCGTGGCCCCAGACCGAGCCATTGTCCATGAGACCGTACTTCTGCCAGACCTGCTGTCCCGCCAGGATGCCGTCGTAATCCGTGTAAGGCTTGTCCTGGTGATCGATCATCTTGGCCGGGTAGGGCGGCGCCGCCTCGAACGTGTACCACCCGCCCACAAGCGTGATGGCGACCGCGCCGAACAACGAGAACAAGAACACTGCTTTCAACCAATTGGGGACCATTGCCGGGTTCCTCCTTACTCCCCGCGGTTACTCACCGCAGACCAACTGTTTAGAATCCACGGAAAGTGTCCGTCCCCCCCGTGGGAAGAACGTGACACCTGAACTGCCGGGCTCGGCGGAAGCGCTCATGAGGCGCCAGATGTGCGCGCCCCACAGCGCCAAGGCCGTCACCTCCAACACGCCGCTGACCCCCGCCAGGGGAAAAGCGGGCTGCGCGAAATCGGTCAAGGTCTGAAAGCCGACGCGCAACGCGCAGCCGGTATTGACCAGCAGGAAAGGCGCCCATAGCGCGGGCTGGCTTCGAACCTCGAAACCGCGCCATGCCGGGACCACGCGCCCGGCCACGCCCAGGATCATCATGCTGACGAAGCCTACGGTAATCGCGTGGCGGATGGCGCCGTAGTACGCGTGCGAGAAACCGATGCGCGCCGCCTCGCTCTCCGGCACGAACGCCCGCAACAGTCCGAACTGGTACACGGGCAGGAGCGTGAGCATCGTCAGCGAGAGCAGCAGCCAGACGTACGCCGCGCGCACGAATTTCAGGCTGCGGTCCGTCGACGCGGAATGTGAGAAGACGCCCAGCTCGCGCACGAGCAGCGCCACGGTCACCACAAGCGTCAGCACGGCGCCGTACCACAGCGCGGCCCAGGCATGGCCCGAGGCGCGCATCAGGATGAAGCCCAGTATCTCGCCCGCGACGGACGCCGCCAGCAAACCCAGCAGCAATGCGCAGCGGCGCTCGCTCACCGGGCGCAGTCCGTAAAACCGCGGCAGGATGCGCTGGCTCACGCCGAGAATCATGGTCAGCGCGAAACCGTGAATCTGCAGATCGCGCAGCGGGGCCTGCCACGCGGCCACGAGCGCCAGCAGCGCATCGCGGTCCGGCGCTAGTGCCGTCGCGTGGAAGTACGCCGCGCTGTAGACGGTCTGGACCAGGAACCAACCCAGCGCCGTCAGAATGAAGCAGTCGGAAACGGCCCAAGGCGCCGAGGACCGGCGAAAAATGTCTATCATCAGGCCCGCAAACAACACTGCCGCCGCGGTTTCGAGCAATGAGCCCGCAAGGCCCGCCCACACCAGCCCGGAATATGCTGTCAGCCCGGCCTGCGCCCCCGAGCGGCATATGATACCGCCCAGCATCAGCCAGAGTGTCCACGTTGCGGTGCCGGGCTGCTTCAGTTCTACGCCCTTGAACCGGGGTAGCGCCCGGTACGCAAATCCCATTACGAACAGCCCCACCCAGCCGAAAATCTGGGCATGGCCGTGTGCGTTCACCTCGTGCAGGCCAACCCCCGTAAACGACCGTGCGCCCGCAATGCGCAGCAACAGCCACGCGCCCCACGTCGCGCCGAGGGTCAGAGCAACCGCGATACCCGCGCGGAAAAACGGGGCATGAACAGGCGGAATCTGACGCCACGCATCACAGGAGCACGTGGCCGAATGAGCGGACTCACAGGACATGGGGCCTGCCTTTCCCTTTAATCACATGCGTATATATGATTACCATAGTTAAAAAAAGACCTATTTCGATTGGGGAACCGCGCGACGGCGCGCCGCGATGGCCGCAATGCTCGATCCCTTCAACATCTTGAAATACCCGTCACGAACCACGGCCCACTGCCGGTGCATCGGGCAAGGCTCCTTTTCCGTGCATGTGCCTTGGCTCATCAGGCAGCGCGACCACCGGCTCACGTGGTCAATCGGTTCGACCACGTCGTAGAGCGTGATGTCCTCCGGCCTGTGCGCAAGCCGGAACCCGCCGCCGAGGCCCTTCTGCGAATGCACGAGGCCCGCCTGCGACAGCGTCTGGAGCAGCTTGCCCAGATAGTTCTGCGGCGCCTGGATTTTCTCCGCGAGCTTGGCCGCGCCCGCGAACTCGTGGTCCTTCAATCCCGCGAGCTCTACCAGCGCGTTCACCGCATGTATGGCCGTCTTGGATATCATGGCTAACACCTTAATCGCATGTCATTATACGATTTTCCCCGCCCGTTGTCAAGCCCCCCATGATCACCGTGAAAATGCCCGCATTTACGGCGATTCCGGCACTCGAACGGATGCCTGCATTTCGCGTGGATGGACCTCATGAACCGTTCCTCACGCGGCGTGGCGGGAGCCGAGGGCCTCTTCGATTTCGGCAAGGAGCCGCTTGAGTTCGAAGGGCTTGTGCAGGCAGGCACGGATGCCGAGTTCCGCGGCTTCCCGGAGTTCGTCTTCTGTGGCCATGCCGGTCACGACGATAACGGGCAGTGCCGGGTCCTGCTCGCGGATATGCCGCAATACCCCAAGCCCGTCCTGGCGCGGCATGCGGATATCAAGCACGACGAGGTCGATGCGGTGTCCCGCCAGGAGCGCCGCCGCCTCGACACCGTCGGAAGCGCTCAGGGCGCGGTAGCCGCGGCCCTGGAAGATTTCTTTGAGCACTTCGCGCAGGTCGACATCGTCGTCAACGACGAGGATGGCGCGCGGCTCATTGGGCGTGCGCCCAAGCGCGGGCCCGGTTCCACGCGCGGCGGGGGCCCGGGCCTCCGCCGGGGAAGGGGCGGCCTCCGCAGCCTCGCGTTCCGGCGCACGCGGAGCCGCGCGCGGCGCCGGCCTCTCCGGGGCGGTCTCCGCGGGCCGGGGCGCAACGGCGGAAATGTCGGCCGCCGCCGGGAGCGCAATGTGGAACACAGCTCCCTGGCCCGGTTCGTCGCCGACGCTGATTTGGCCCCGGTGGCTTTCGATGATGCCATGGCAGACTGCAAGGCCAAGTCCCGTGCCTTCGCCCTGGGCGCGCGTGGTATAGAAGGGTTCGAAAATGCGCCCGCGCAATTCGGGCGGCACGCCGGGGCCCGTATCCGCGAACTGCAGCAGCACGTGCCGCCGGTCTTCGCTGGCGCGCGCGCGCACCGTGAGCACGCCGCCCTTCCCCCCCATCGCCTTCTCCGCATTGACGATGAGATGGATAAACACCTGCTCGATGCGGCGGCGGTCGAGCCGCACGCGGGGCATGCGGTCAGCGTATTCCTCGACAATCCGTATGCCGCGCCGTTCCAGCCGTTCGCGAAAAGATGCAACCACCTGCCGCAGAATGAACGTGATAACCGAGGGCTCGAGGTTGGGCTCGGGCGGCCGCGCGAACTGCATCAGGTCCGTGAGGATCCGGCTGGCGCGGCGGCTCTGCTCGATGATGGTTTCGAGACCGTGCGCGTCTTCGCCCGTAGACGAGCGGTTGAGCATCATTTGCGCGCGGCCCGAGATCACCGCGAGCGGATTGTTGATCTCGTGGGCGGCCCCGGCGGCCAGCGCGGCGATGCCCGAAAGCCGTTCGCCGCGCAGCCGCCACTGAAAGTCCGCCTCATGCGCCAGCAGCGCGCCGGCCATTTCTTCCGTGCGCTGCTGCAACGTCTGTACGTTACGCAGCCGCGCCAAGGCCACGGCCGCAGCGCGCGCAAAGAGGCGCATGTCCGCGAAATCCTCTTCCGTAAACCCGCCGGGCATGTCGGTCGTATCCAGGAAAATCCGGCCCCATTGCGCGCCGCCCGCCGTCATGGGCGCGACAATGAAGCCGGGCCGCTGCACCAGCGATTCGAGCGTTGTGACGGAAAGCAGCCCGTCCCGCATATCCTGCGCGGCGGTCGCGAACGCGGCGGGCAGAGCGGCGTCCAAGTCTCCGGACATTGCCGCGGACACACCGCCAAGCGGCAATGAAAACGCCGTCAGGGAACCCTGGCCTTCACCCCAGCAACGGCCTTCGAGACAGGCCAGCTCGGTCTCCGCTGCATAACACAAGCCCCACGGCACATGGAACGCGTCGCGGATGTGCAGTGCCAGCGCGTCCAGGACGCCCCCAACGTGCCGTGCTTCGGCGAAGTGCGTGTGGAGCCGCTCCAGCAGGTCGAGACGGCCGAGACGGCGCTCCAGACGGCGCTGCGTATCCGTCGCGGCGGGCGGCGCAATGCGCGGCGGCGAAACGGGCTTCTGCGCCGCCACCGCGGTCTGTTCATCGATGACCTGCTGCGCCGCGGCTTCCGTAAGGCCCAGGCGCTTGAGCAACGCGCGCTCGTCCGCCGTTACCGCGCCGTTGCGTTCGTCGGATTCGAGTGTGCGCGCGGCGAGAAGCCCCGCGAGCCGCACAAGTTCCACGAGCCGGACCGGGTAGCGCGTTTCGTCGAGCGCGCCTGGGGGATGATGGTGCAGCCACGCGGCGGCGATATACGGCTCGGGCAGGCCCCAGTTTTCGAGCAGCCACTTGCCGGCGAGGGTGTGGTCGACGCCGGTCTCGCGCCTTTCCGCTTCGACGAGCGTCCGGTTGTCCGCCGCCGCGGCCGCGCGGATCGCGGCGCAGGCCTCTGGCGCCACGGTATCGAGCGCCAACCGGCCGATGTTGTGCAACAACGCCGCAACGTACGCAATCGGGGCGTGCGCGGCTTCGGTTTGTCTCGCCAGGGCGGCGGCATACGCGCCCGAAAGCCGCGCATGGCGCCAGAACATGTCCCGGTCGTGCGCGGCATCCGCAGCGGGCGGGAACATCGCCGGGACCGCGTGCGTGAAAGCGATACGCCGCACGGCGTCGA
>JAGMZX010000085.1 GCA_018005585.1 Candidatus Hydrogenedentota bacterium
CGTGTTGCGCGTGCAGTGCGCGAAGTTTGGCGTGCGCGCTCTGCGCTATTGCCCGATGACAAATCATATGCGCCCCCACCGTCATACCCGCGCAAGCGGGTACCCAGCACAACGCGCCATTCCCGCGTGAGCGCGGGAATGACCGGTTTGTTTTGTTTGCTAGGTTCCCGCTTTCGCGGGAAAGACGAGGAGAGGCAAACAATTGGTTGGATATCCGTGTATTCCTGCCGGGATAAGCGAGCGTGGTCATCCCGGGGCTGGCGCATCACATCGCGCAGCGTGGCAACAACCGGCAGGACGTGTTTTTCGTTGAGGGCGACCGCCAGGCGTATCGGGACGTGTTGCGCGTGCAGTGCGCGAAGTTTGGCGTGCGCGTTCTGCGCTATTGCCCGATGACAAATCACGTGCGGCCCCGCCGTCATACCCGCGCAAGCGGGTACCCAGCACAACGCGCCATTCCCGCGTAAACGCGGGAATGACCGGTTTGTTTTGTTTGCTAGGTTTCCGCTTTCGCGGGAAAGACGAGGAGAGGCAAACAATTGGTTGGATATCCGTGTATTCCTGCTGGGATAAGCGAGCGTGGTCAAACCGGGACTTGCCTGGATCGGCGGGGTATGGACGTTGGGCGAGTTTATATCTGAAAAAGCGTGCGATACGGTGCCACGTGCACTTTGAGATAATTGGCAAGATCGAAGATATCGAGACGAGCACACCAGTAACAGAGCCGAAGTTCGCCATGTGTGTGAGGAATGAGGAATGCGAGGCTCTGGAACTCCGGAAGGTTTACCGGATTCTGCCCGACAAGCGGGCGGAACGCGACGGGTACGTCCGCGTGGTGGATGAGTCCGGGGAAGATTATCTCTATCCGGAATCCTACTTCGCTCCCGTCCGCCTTTCGCAGACGGCGCAGCGCATCGTGGCCGCCGTGGCCTACTTGCGCGCGGTTTCGGTCTCTTCCATCCAGGCGGGCGTGAGGCCGTAATAGAGTACGTCCGGGTCGATGTCGGCCCCGTTCTCCCACGCAACGGTCCTGCCCCTGACCGTCACCGCCCGAAATAGCGCTGGATCGTTTCGCAGGGGCTCGAAAACTGGGCCGTGCAGATAGGGCTCGAGATCGATTTCCCGCTGCGAATTGTTCTCGAAGGTGACCAGCACCCTGAAGTCCTGCAACGGCTCTACCGCAGTGACACAAACACGCGGCCCAAGATTCTTCATAGCATCCGATCCTCTCAATCGAGTGGAGGTATTGGTTCCAGCGGCAATTGGTCTCTCGCTCTCTCCCAGTTGTCTCTCAACTCGGGCCGATGCTCGAGCGCCCATTCGACGACCATGCCATGAGCCCGTCGAGGCAATCGGCCTCGTAGAATATCCAAGGTGTCTATGTTGTATACGGCCTCAAATTCGCCATACTCGGCGTGAAAGTGAGGCGGCGCGTGGTCGTTGAAGTACATATAGATGGTCACGCCAAAAAACTCGCTCACTTGCGGCATAATCGCGCCTCTACCTAATTGTACCAATCATAGCACGTCGGCGATTTCGACAAAACCGGGAGCGGAGTAACGAGAAGATTCGCGTAATTTGTGTCATTCGTGGTCAAACGGCCGTTTCCGGCCCGCTCACAAGGATGATCGTTCCGAGCGGCGGCAATTCCAATTCGAGTTTTCCTGACGCGGCAGTAGCCGGCCTGAGCCCCCCCGTTGCCGGTTCCGCCATGGTCCACGCGGCTCCCGGCACGGATATCCGGCCCCGATACGCTTCGCTCGCAAGGTTTGTGAGCAGGAGTATTTCGCGCCCGTCGCGCTGGAAGCGGCCGAGGACTACGTTCGGGCAGGCGGGTTCGAGCAGGAATGGGCTGAGTTCCGTAAGTCCCTCGGCATCGCTTGAATCGTCACCACGGATGACGCGGCCGCCCGCGGTCTGAAAACGTTCAACAACGTTGTGCGCATCCTTCGGCAGTTCCGACCCGGCGGGTATGAGAATCGCGTCGAATTCGTGTCCCCGAACGCGGAGTTTGCCCGAGTTGGAGACTTCGCCGGCGCCAAGCCATGCGGGATCGACCAGCACGAACGGCGTTTGGTTCATGATGAGTTGTCGGCCGAGATTCGCGAACGCGTGGACGATTTGCTGGAGGCGCGGGGACTGCAGTTTCGTGAGCAGCGGTTCGGCAACGGGCAAGTAGTCCGTCCAAACATCATAGATTGGGTAGTACAGGAGGACGCGCGGCACGGGTGTGGCGTCGCGCAGCAACGCGTTCGTCCGCCCGATGAAGTCGCACCAGCGCCGGTAGGATTCCTCCGGAGCCAACTGCCATTCTGACCCGGAAGCATCAAGAATTCGGGCCATGGACTTCTTATAGTACGAGCTGAATTCCGTCACGCCGAAGGCCGATTGCCACGCCGCGGTCGCCAGCATGGATGCGAGCGTGGCCTTTCCCTCTTGGACAAAATCGCTTACCTCCGTCATGACACGGCGGCCACCGTTGAAGTAGGCCGCGGACACGGGCAATGCCGCAGCGAGCCAGCCGGTATGTGTGCGGCTTCCCCCGAACACGACGCCGGCGGCGTCGCTGTTGAGCATGTCCATGCCGGGAATGTCCATGCGGCTGAGGCACTGCAGTGTATTGCCATAGAGCGGCGGGTGATGGACGAGCGACTCCTCGCGGAGCATGTGGCCGGACGAAGCGACGTTGTGCTCGCGGCACCATTCCTGAATGCGGCCGAAGTAGCGCTCGGCCATCAGGTCGGATACGAGCGCCCAGTACTGGCGGCGCACGCGGCGATCGGCGTCCGTTTCGCCCTGGAAGAGGCTTGCGCGCTGCGCCAACAAATCCTCGCCGTAGCGTTCGGAGTAAAGTTTCGGCAAGTCGGAACACCACGGCGCCGTAGGCAGGGGTTTGACCTGCGGGTCCGGCGGGTCCACGACGCGCGCATCGAGCGGCCCGAGGTCCACGGCCATCAGGGAGGGTTCATCCGTGAAAAACGCCACGACCTCGCGGCCCAAGGCGTCGCCGAGACGTTGCGCATAGGCGCCATGCGTTTTCTCAATGAATACGCGCGGTGCGGCGTCATCAATCAGGTTCGGGTAACGGCGTTTGGCGTAGAAATTGTTGCTGGCGTGGGTGTATTCGTAGGCGCGGCGGAGCACGAACGGGTCGACCTGAGAAGCATCATAGGCCAAGACCTGCGCTTCGAGGTCCGGGTTTGACTCGAGCACCGTGCCGCCCGCCGAGCCGCTTGGATAGCCGTCCTCGTCATAGAGCCAGACAACCAGGCCGGCTTCGCGGCAGGCAGCGACGGTCTTCACCAGTGTGTTCCAATGGTCTTCGCTCTTGAGGTATTCCTTGAAGCTGACGTTGCAGACGATGCCGCCCAAGCCGGCTTCGAGGTAAGATTTCACGTGTTCGCGCGTGGCTTGTTCCGGCGGCATCCCGTGAACGATTTGCAGCGGCCGCAACACTGCGGGCGGATTCTCCCACGCCGCACGCCACGCTTCCGGCCAATCCACTTCAATCCCTCCCGATACCATGCTCAGTGCGCCGCAAATCACCGCCAGCATGTCGCACTCCTTTCCGTTTACAGGTATTCCGTGAGAAGTTCATACAGCATACTATTTTGACCGGCGAGACTCCTTCCCCGGCGAGAAGGCTGCGGTTGCGAACATTTTCTCAATCCTTGATACTGCCAACGCCCACCCGAATCTTCCGAGCGCGTGTGTATTCGTTTCCAAGTGCAACTCGGGAACGAGTCCAAATCAATTGCTGATTTCACGAGTACCGTGTTCAGGAAGCGCCGGGCGCTTGCGCGGGCGCGGCGGCCTGCAAGACCTGGACCGCTATACCGGTAGGCGCGACGCCGGCGGGCCCGTCGAACTGGATGACCAGGCGCTGGGCGGCGCCGTCTTCGGTGAGCGCGAATTTGATGGGAAGCACGCCGTCCGCCGTTTCGCACGCGACGCTGACGCAGGGCACTTCGTTTGGCACGCGCAGTTCGATGTGCCGAATATGGACGGGGCTGTCGAAGGAGATTTTCAGGCGTTGCCGGTATCCGCCGTGGTCGTCGACCTTGTACTTGAGCCAGCCGAAGCACAAGGGGGTGAGCAGGGGCGCAGCAAGACTGCGCACGCCTTTGGGCAGATTGGGCGCGACGCGCACGTATTGGTCGGGAACGTTCAGCAGGAAGCCTTGCACCGCGTACAGCACGTGCCAATAGGACAATGCGCCCATGTGCCGTCCCGGGCTGTCGGGCGGCGCGTCGTCCGAATCGGGGTCCCACTGGAGCGGCTCGTCGAACCAGCGTCCCTTCCGCGTGCAGATGGTCTCGAAGGCTCTTTCGATCCCGCGCAGTCCCTCCGTGACAAACCCGCGGTAGAGCTGCAGGCAGTGGAGGTGCGCGCGCGCGTGCGCGGGCCAGGCCCAATGCGCTTCGGACACGCCCGCGGCGCCTTGGGCATGCACCCAGTCGTCGCCGTCCGCGCACACTGCCGCGACATGGTTGTCGCCCCGGCGGTTCAGGCGCTCTATGCTCGCGAGGGCGCGCGCGATGTGGTCCTGGCGGAACAAGGTGCCCAGACCGAGAAAATCAGCGTACCACTGTCCCGCCAATTGGCCTGCGTGACAGATATCGGCCGCGGGCGGGACGTCCTCCGCGGGGATGAAGAGCCGGTAGAAGCCTGCGTCGTCGTTCCAGTACCGGTTTTCGAACGCGAGCTGAGCGCGCCGCAGCAAGAGCGCGTAGCGCCTGGCTTCTTCCCGTTGTGCCACGCGGCCGCAAAGACGCGCGTAGGCGCAGAGCGCCGCCACCCAGAGCCCGGCGGCGTAACAGTGCAAACCCGGGCCCTCGACCCCGTCATACGTCGTTGAAGTCCCGCGCAGTTCCGGCAGTCCGTCGCCGTTCGCGTCTCCAGCGGCTATGCGCGCCATGACCACCCGCAACGTGGGGAGCAGGTCCTGCAGCCGGACGAGCTTCCCGGACAAAAAGTAGTTGCGGTACGCCATCAGCACGAACATGGTGCCGATTTCGACGTAGGCCGCCGCAGGCGCGCCGAGTTCCGGTTCCAGGGGCGTCATCATGCCAAGGCGGCGCGGCAGACGCCCGTTGCAGTCCGGCTGTTCCGCCGTGGCGATCAGCGACAATTCCGTTTCCTCGAATCGGGGAAAGAACAGCAGCGAGCCCAGAGAACTGTAAAAGCGGCGATCGAGGCGCGCGACGCAGGGCGCGTCCGGGCTTTCGAACAGGGCAATCGCGCCCTGACGCGAGTAGAGCGTGTTCGTCGTGAATACGTGGCAACTGTTGATCAGCGCGCGGACGAACCACGGCGGCAGGGATGACGACTGCAGCCGTTTCTGCCAGTCGCTCGTGGCGACGTAGTGGTATTCGACGTGCTCCAGCGCGTGTTGCGCCACTTCGCAGGCATGCTTGCGTTTCACGGTGTAGGCATTGCCGAGGTCGACGCCGTTGACTTCAAACCGGGGGCAATACCACGCGAGGGCAAAGTCGACCCGCTTTGAACTCCTGGCGGGCACTTCCAGGGTCAGGCACACCGCCCCGGAACGCGCCGGCCCGGGCGGGATCGACTGTTGCGGGGGCAGGGCCCCCTCCGCGACCGCCTGCCAGAAGCCGCGCCGCTGTTCCGGGTCACAGTGGTCCCATGCAAGTACGCAGGTCCAGGCGCCCGCCACGGGCCGCACGGCCAGGCAGTGCTCCCCCTGCGCGTTATCCGTCACGCCCTCGATACTCCCGAAGCAAAGCACGTTGTCGGGTTGCGCCGCCTCGGGCTCGGGCTCCGGTTCCGGCTCCGGTTTCTTGCGCGGGAGGAACGAAGGCGGCGGGCCTTCTTTGTGCAGGAACTTGACCTCGTAGCGCGGCTTCTCCTGGACACGGGCAGGCGCCACGGGTGGCGGCTCGGCGGGCTTGCGCGAGGCCGTCTGGCCACAAAGGTTTTCCCAATTGAACACAGCAGTGACCTGAACGGGTTCGGGGTCCGCGTTCTTGAAACTCAGCGAGGCGAGGACCACGGGCAGCGTGGCGGCGTCGTGGTCATACGGAACGACCGGCGAAAAGAGGGTCCAGGTTGTATCCACGGGCGAGGCCGGGTCCGTATTGTGGAAGTGGGCGGTAGGGAAAAGGCCCCGCCATTCCAGGTGCTCGGGCGACAGGCGGGCCGGTTCGCCCGGCTCCGGCGCGCGCTGGCCCGGCCGGTCCAATTGCAGATAGCGCGCGTAGACCGTGTCTCCTTTCCGGATGGACACGGCCAGGAACGAGGCTTCCGACACCGGTATCCATTCGGAGCGCGTGCGGTTGTTGTTGATGGCGATATTGCGAAACCAGCCGTCACGGCCCACCTCGACGAAGCCCGTGCCCAGCCCGCCCAACGGCACGGCGGGCTGCACAGCGGTCTCCGGCCTGTCCGGCTGCGCAGCGGTTCCCATGTTCCATTCCCCGAAGACGCGCCTAGGGGCCCGTCTTGATACCGATGTCCTTCATCATGACGAGTGCCGCCTCCTGGCATCGCGCGTAGTAGCCCTTGCGTACGCCCACCACCTGAAACCCGAGTTGCTCGTACAGCCTGCGCGCGGTTGCGTTGCTCTCGCGCACTTCCAGGCGCGCGACCGTGCCGCCGAGTCCCGCGCCGGTATCCAGCAGATACTGCACCAGCTCACGGCCATATCCCTGGCCGCGGCAGGCCGCGCTAACCGTTACCTTCGTGATGTGCACCTCATCCGCGACCAGCCAGAAGCCCGCATAGCCGACCAGCAGGTTTTCGGCGAACGCCACGTAGAAACGCGACGTATGATTGGTGATTTCCTGCTGAAACATGCCGAAGGTCCACGGGTCCGGGTACGCCTCGGCTTCGATTTCGAGCAATGCGGCAATATGGTCCATCCGCAGCCGTTCAAAGCAGAGAGCCGTCTCGCGCGACACGCTCATGGCGCCTGCGCCTCCCGCTGCCGCCGCGCGCGGTTCGTTTCCGCCTGGGACTGGCGCAGGTACACCGGCGCGGCCGCGGCGGGATCCGCCGGGGCGCCTTGCTCCAGCAGCATGGCCGCCTCGACGGCCACCGCGGACGCCCGCGGAACAGCCAAAGCCCCCGTCGCAAACAGCGCACCGGGCACGCGCCCGGCGATTCGCTCGCGGTACAAGGCGGCGCCATCGCCCAGAAACCAGGCCGGCCCCGCGGGCAGCGAAGACAGCAGGTCTTCCACCACCCCCACGCGGTCCGGCGTCAATTTTTCCCGAACGGTCCCGGAATAGCGGTAGACGGCGCCGTACACCTCGCCCATCCGGGCATCGAGGAACGGGCACACGAGCACATCGTGAAACAGGCTGGTTCTGGTCATTGCGTCGAGCGTGGGCACGCCGAGCAAGGGCCGCTCCATTCCCAGAGCGAGGCCCTTCCACGCAGCCACGCCTATCCTCAGCCCCGTAAACGAACCCGGGCCAATCGAGACGGCCAGGATGTCCACATCTTCCAGGCGCAGACCCGCCTCGCCCAGAGCCCATTCCACGGTGAGCAGCAATCGCTCCGAATGGCGGCGGCCGCACGCGGCGGTGGTCTCCGCCAGCACAGCCCCGTCGCGCCACAGCGCCACCGTGTTCACGCTGGTGCTGGTATCGGCGGCAAGAATGGTGGTCATGGCCACAACATCCGGCGCAGGGAAAGCGCCGCGCCTGCATGGCTGGTCAGGATGGCTTGCATAGAGCCTTGCCCGGGAATACTCCTGGATAGTACGCCGCCGACCGCACAGGGCCGCAAGGCGGCACATGGGCGGACGTCCGCTTGTGACGCTCTCGTGTCCGCAGGACCACCCAATTTCAATCCAGAGACTGCGGATGCCGCGGGACGGACACGGGATCCGCGGCGCTCTCGGAAGAAGACCCGCCCACCAGCTCCTTCATCTTCTTGCCCGGCCGGAACGTGACGACGCGCCGCTCCGGCACGGGCACTTGGTCACCGGTCCGGGGATTGCGACCGATGCGGGATGCGCGGACCTTGATCTCGAACACGCCGAAGTCGCGCAATTCCCAACGGTCGCCCGCCGCGAGCGACTGAGAAATGGTGTCGAAGGTGCCCTCGATGATCCTGGCGACATCGCTCTGCGTCAATCCGAGCCTGTTCGCCACGCGAATAACGAGCTCTCGCTTTGTCATCGTCACGAGGATGCGCCTCCTTCCTGTTCCGCAGGCCGCGCAGCCTGGAACTCACGCGTCGCCGCACGGCAACCCGGCATTATACGAACCGGGTCCGGCACACGCAAACCGTTTTCTCCGCTTATCTTATCCCGTTCGTTGAAACCGATTTCAAGTCCGCCGCCGCACGGCGGCCCGGAGCGCACGGGCTTGGCCCGGTCCCGCCCGCGAAAGCGTCTACTCCGTTTCCACGACCGTGCAATTGCCGCCGCGGGTTTTGCCTTCGCGCATGAGCCGGTCCGCGCGGCCCGCAATGGTATCCACGCTATCGTCCGGATTCGAAAGACAGGCCCCGATGGAGACCGTCACTTTGAGTTTTCCATGCGTGACGCCGCGGCTTGACTGTTCGACGAGCCGCCGCAACCGGTCGGCGACGGGCTCCAATTCGAGCGGGCTGATAGCCGGTTTCACGAGAAGAAACTCGTCGTCGTTCCAACGCCCGATGAAATCATAGAGGCGCAGCGTGTTGTGCAGTGTGCGCGCCACCATCTTCAGCACGTCGTCGCTGCCTGCGCGCCCGTAGGCCCCGGCGACCCGCTCCAGATGGTCGATACCCACGAGCGCGGCGGCGAGACGGCTCTCCTGGCGCCGCATTTCGTTCAGCCGCTGGTCCAGCACTTGCTCCGTCAGCCGCCGATTGCCAACGCCCGTAAGCGCGCACACCAGGGAAGACTGCTTGAGGTCCTCATTCTCGCGCAGCATGGCGAGCATGGGCGTGTCGTCGTGAAACGTCTCCAGCGCGCCAATCGTCTGGCCCTGTCCGTCCCGAATCACCGCCACATCAATCCGGACCGGCACCCGGTGGCCGTTCTTGTGTTGGAGATACACCCGCGCTTGGCGGTCCCGCCCGTCGCGCAGGCTGTCCGCCAGAGGACAGCCCCCGGTGCACAGCGGATAGCCCTGTTCGTCCACGTGCATGAGCAGATTCTCCGCGCAGCGCTTGCCAACCGCTTCCGCGCGCGAATATCCCGTGATCCGCTCCGCGGCTGGATTCCAGTACTGGATACGGCGCTCAAGGTCGACGAGATACACCCCCTCATGCAAACGGTCCAGGAGTGTTCTGAACAGTTCTGGAGAATCAAGCAGCATGACTCGCCTCCCTGCAGAGACACGATACGCCTCAAAACCAGGTACCCGTTGGTCCCGCTCCCGATACGGCGGACGCAGTATACCATAGCGCGTTCCAGAGGCCTTGCATCCCCTCGCGCATTGATCCCGCGGCGATAACATGCGAGACTCAGGACGCAAGCCTGCGAAGGCCGCGTCAGCCGGCGCTTATGCCGGTGGAGGGAGTCCGGTCCATGGGCACATCATGCCTGCCAGCGTTGCTCGCACTACTGGTCATTTCCGTTCCCGCCGCCGCACAGGATGCGCCGCCCTTGAACCTCATGCCGTTCGACCTGACGGCGGTGCGCCTCCTCGACGGGCCGTGCAACACGGCGCTGGAAGCGAACCGCGCATACCTGCACGCGCTCGACCCGGAACGTCTGCTCTACGCCTTTCGCGTGAATGCGGGACTTCCCGCGCCGTGCGAACCGCCCGGCGGCTGGGAAAAGCCCGACTGCGAGGTACGCGGGCATTTCGCGGGTCATTACCTGTCCGCCTGCGCGCTGATGTACGCCGCGGCGGGCGACGCCGCGCTCAAGGCACGGGCGGACTACCTGGTCGCGGAGTTCGCGAAATGCCAGGCCGCGCTCGGCGGCGAATACCTCTCCGCCTTTCCCGAAAACTTCTGGGACCGGCTCGAGTCGATGGAGAAACCGCCGTGGGCGCCGTATTACACCATTCACAAGATCATGGCGGGCCTCTACGACGCGCACATGTTATGCGGCAATGCACAAGCGCTCGACGTACTCAAAGGCATGGCGGCGTACTTCAAGAAACGTCGGGACCGGCTCACGCTCCGCGCGTGGGACCGCGTGCTTGAGGTCGAGTTCGGCGGCATGGCGGAAGTGCTCTACAACCTCTACGCGCTGACCGGAAACGCGGATCACCGCGACCTCGCGCACGCCTTCGACCGGGCCGCGTTCCTCGGCCCGCTCGCCCTCGAACACGACAACCTCTCCGGCATTCACGCGAACACGCACATCCCCGAGGTCGTCGGCGCGGCAAGACGTTACGAATTGCTGGGCGACGCGCGGTACCGGCTGATCACCGAGTTCTTCTGGGACTGCGTCGTGAATCACCGCACCTACGCGACGGGCGGCACGAGCAACAGCGAGTTCTGGGGCGACCCGGACCAACTCGCCGGCACGCTGAGCGCGAGCAACCAGGAATCCTGCACTTCCTACAACATGCTGCGCGTCACGCGGCATCTCATCCGGTGGACCGCGGACCCGAAATACGCCGATTTCTACATGCGCGCGTTCTACAACAGCATCCTGGGCACACAGCGCGCCGCCGACGGCATGCTGGCGTATTTCACGCCGCTCGCCTGCGGCCATAAGCGGGTTTTCGGCACGCCCGATGACGCGTTCTGGTGCTGTTACGGCACGGGTGTCGAGTCTTTCGCAAAACTCGCCGACAGCGTCTATTTCCATGACGGCGACGGGCTATACGTCCACTTGTTCATTCCGTCCGAAGTCGTCTGGAAAGAACAGGGGCTGCGCCTGGAACAACAGACCCGGTTCCCCGACGAGGAACACATCACCTTCACGCTGCACCTTGATAAGGACCGGACCTTTACCCTGAACGTGCTGCAACCTTGGTGGGCTCGGCAGGGCGCGGCGGTTGCCGTTAATGGCGAGCCGCAGGCCATAGAGCCGCGGCCCAGCACGTACCTCGCGCTGCGGCGCGAGTGGCATGACGGCGACGTGCTCCTGGTCACGATGCCCATGGCGCTCCATGCGGAGCCAATGCCGGACGATGCGGAGAAAGTAGCCGTAATGTACGGCCCCATCGTGCTGGCCGGGCTGACAAGCGAAGACACCTGGGTCCAAGGCCAGGCCCTCCGCCCCGAGGAGTGGCTGGAACCGGTTGCGGGGCGGCCCGCGACGTTCCGCACCGTTGGACAAGAGACAGACATTACGTTCGTGCCGTTGAACCGTGTCGTTGAGGAGTCCTACGGCGTTTATTTCATTGTCACGCCGGAGGGGTCGCCGCGGCACCGGCAATTGAGCGCCGAACGCGAGGCCCGGCGCGTGCTCGCCGCGCGCACCGTCGATCGCGTCGCGCCCAATGACGCCGAACTCGAACGGGCCCACAACCTGCAAGGCGAAAAGACCGGCTCCGGGCCGCACATGGGCCGAAACTGGCGCCATGCCACCGACGGCGGCTGGTTCAGTTGGGACCTGAGAGTCCTGCCCGATGCGCCCATGACGCTGCATTGCGTCTACTGGGGCGATGACGCGCCCCCGCGCAGCTTCCAGGTGCAGGTCGACGGAACACCCGTCGCCGACGTCTCGCTGAACCATAATGCGCCCGGCAAGTTCCTGGATGCCGAATACCCCCTGCCCGAAGCGCTCACCCAAGGCAAAAACAAGATTACCGTGCGCTTCCAGGCCGGCCCCGGCAACTTTGCCGGCGGCGTCTTCGAATGCGCCATCCTCAAACCCGCGCCATGACACGCAACGGACTGGCAGAGGAAAACCCGCGGCGGTTCCGGCAGTCATTGCGTCCGGCAGCGCTACGGCATGGGTTTTCCGGTGCGGTTGGGCGCGCGGTGGGGATGGGGCACGTATTCGACGCCGGAGTGGGTGCGGACGGGTTGGGGATACAGGCTGAGCAGTTGCATGACTTCGGGGGGCATGTCGCAGCGGACAGGCAGGCCCATCTGCCGCGCTTCTTCGCAGGTAATCGGGTAATCGTGGGTCCACGTGCCATGGGTCAGGAGCCGGGCCAGCTCTTCGCCCCGTTCTTCGCCCATGTCGTCCGCGAGCAGCTCCTTGACGGACCGGCACACCTGGTTCATGGCCTTGCGCGCCTGGTCGGCGAGGATCAGGGTGTGATCGTCGATCTCGGCGATGGGTTTGTCTTCGAGCACTTTCAGGATCGACGCGGCGGGGTATTGCGCAAGTTGGGGATCGACCGGCCCGAGCACGGCGTGTTCGCACATGACGATCTCGTCCGCGGCGAGGGCGATGAGCGTGCCGCCGGACATGGCGTAATGAGGCACGAATACAGTGACCTTGCCTCTGTGCTTGTGGATGGCCCGAGCGATCTGCAGCGAGGCCAGCACGAGCCCGCCGGGCGTGTGGAGCACGATGTCCAGCGGCACTTCGGGGTCGGTCATGTTGATTGCGCGGATGACCTCTTCGGAATCGTTGACGTCAATGTAGCGAAAGATAGGGAAGCCAAGCAGGCTCATGGTTTCCTGCCGGTGTACGAGCAGGATGACCCGTGATTTGCGGTCTTGCTCGATCCGGGTGATCATGCGCTGACGCGCGGTTTCGAGCAGCTTCTGGCGGAGCACCGGCTGCAGCGCCACGATGATAAAGAACAGCCAGAACAAGTCCATGATGCCCATAGCCCGTTCATCCTCCGTCATATGCGGCGCGGCTCATCGCCACCAGGCCCCTTCGATGCCGCGTTCGTCGCGAAACCAGGGTCTGCGCGGCGGCTGCCGCACGATAAACAAGCGGAACGTCAGCACGCCCGCGACGAATCCGCCGATGTGCGCCCACCACGCGATGCCGCCGACCTGGCCGGGTTCGAGCAGCGACAGCGCGCCGCTGAACAGCTGGCTCCCGAACCAGAACAGGATGTAGAGGAACGCGGGGATCTGCACGACCAGCGGGTAGAAGAAGACCGGAATCACGCACAGGATACGCGACACGGGGAACAGCAGAAAGTAAGCGCCCAGTACCCCGGCAATCGCGCCCGACGCGCCGATGACCGGAATGGTGGAATTGGCGTTGGTTAGCGTGTGCGCGACGCCCGCCACGAGGCCGCAGAACAGGTAGAAGAGCAGAAACCGGACCGGTCCCATGCGGTCTTCGACATTGTCGCCGAATATCCAGAGGGTCCACATGTTGAGGATCAGGTGCAGCCAGCCGCCGTGCAGGAAGATGCTCGTAAGAAACGGCCAGAAATTGTCCGCGGGGAATCCGACCCAAGTGGCCCAGTCGGGATGCGTGAACCGGAGCGGCACGATGCCGAACAGGTAGAAGAGCCGTTCCAGTTGCGATTCCGGGAGCGCGAGCTGGAACACAAAGACGAGCACATTCGCGCAGATGAGCGCCCACGTGACAATAGGCGCGTTGCGGCTGGGTATAGTGTCGCGAATGGGGATCATTCTGCTCCGCCCCGCCTGGGCGGCCGCTCAGGCCGCTTGCGGCGCCACGCCGCCTTTCAATGTCGCTTACATCTCGTATTCGGGCGGCGTGTACGACGAATAGGTCGTGTAGGTGTAAGGCGCGCTGTAACTGCTGTCCACCCGGCCCGATTTCTCCAATTCCGCCTGATACTCCACGCAATAACGGGCCGCGGGAAACACCTCGAGCCGTTTCTTCGGAATAGGCTTGCCCGTGCCCTCGCAAATGCCGTAGGTCCCGTCCTTGATACGCTGCAGCGCCTGGTCGATTTCGTACAGCTCCCGGGCCTCGTTCCCTACCACCTGCAGCGCCGTCTCCCGGTCGAAGCTGTCCGTCCCCACATCCGCTGCCGCGTTCGGGTCCGACATCGAACGGTCCGTCAATGGTTGATACAGGACTTCGCCTTTCAGGCTGTTCAAGCCGTTTACAATGCGATCCCGTTCCACCAGCAGCAGTTTTTCAAACTTCTGGAGTTCCTTCTTGGTCATGACTCCGGCCTTGCGGGGTTGCGAAGGCGCCTTCGCTGCCTTCGCCTTCGCGCGGGCCGGCGCCTTCGGTGTCTTCCGCGTCGTCGTCGGTTTTCCTCGTTTCCGTGATGCGGGCATGAAATTCATCCTTCCTCGTTGTTAGAAGTTGTCCGCCATCCGGGGGCGCGCCGCAGTGCGCTACACGCGCCCGGCCCGGCAACCGGTTGCCATGCGAGATTGTAACCCAAAAAACGCTTCCTGTAAAAACCTCTGGGACAGAAAAGCATTCCCTTCGGGACTTCACCGGCCGTGTTGCAGTCTTTTTTTGGTCCCAAATTCATCTTTTTCGTAATATACATAGATTTCAGCTATTCGGTGCCGGGGTACAGGCTGCGATAGGCCGCATAGTTCGCAAGCACCTTCTTGACGTAGTCGCGGGTCTCTGTAAACGGAATGGCCGCGACGAAGGCGTCGAAATCGTAGTTGCCGAAGGCCTTTTTCCACTTTGCGCAATTTCCAGGACCCGCATTGTAGGATGCCAGCGCGTACATCAGGTGGCCACCTGAACGCTCGACCATGCGCATCAAGTAGTTCGCGCCGATGCGCAGCGAGACGGCCGGGTGCTTGAGCCGCGTGACGTCGTCGGGCAAAACGGAAGGCTCAATCTTGGCCACGTAGCTGGCCGTGCCCGGCATGACCTGCATGACGCCGGTGGCGCCGGCGTGCGAAACGAGGCTCGGCCGGAACGTGCTTTCCTGCCGGGCCACGGCGAGGACCAGGTAGGGGTCCAGCCCCAGTTGTTTTGCAAGGTCCTTTACGGCGGGCCAATAGGCGCGCGGATATTCGAGGCGGAGCCGGTCGAGGGTCTTTTTTCCGCTTTCGATACCCCAGCCGTTTACGGCGGCGCACTCGAGCGCGGTGTGCGCGAGTCCGGCCTCCGCGAGGATGCGGTAGACCAGGCCCTCACAAGGGCACCCCTGAAAGGTTTCGCACAATTCGAGCGCTTCCCATTCGCTTTCTTCCAGGCCATTACCCGCAAAGAATCGCAACCGCTCAATCGCCGGAATCGATTCAAACCCGGCAGGCAACTGGCCCGGCGGCGTCGCGGCCACGGGGAAGGGACGCAAGACGGTGTTTCGGCCGTCGATGAGCAGGTTGGGCACGGGCGCGGCGCCCGGCAACTCAATCTGGGCGAAAGCCCGGTGCGCGAAGTAATCGCCGGTGCCGCGTCCGGCGGCTCGGGTCAGGAAGACCTGCGCGCGGGCGGCGTCGCCCTTGGCGCCGCAGAATTGCGCCGCGGCGTACCAGGCTTCCGAAGTGCGCATATGTTCGGGATAACCTTGCGCGAGCGTCTCCCATGCAGGCAAGGCGGCATCCAGTCCTTTGGCCGCAAGGCGCAGGCGGCCCGCGTGAAAGAGGGCAAACGGGGCCAGCCTATGCCCGGAATTCACCGCCGCGAGACGCTCGAAGGTGTCCGCCGCGCCCGCGGCGTCTCCCGCGCCCTCGCGGGACTCCGCCAGTTTCCACAACGCTTCGCCGGTGTCCATCGATTGGGGGCACTGCTGCGCCAGCGCATCGCAGAAGAACGCCGCGTCGCTCTGCCGCCCGCCGGATACGGCCAGGCACACCCCGTAATAAAGCCAGGCGCGCAGCCAGGGGTTGTCCCTGTTTTTTGCGATAGCATCCTGAACACTGGCAAGTCCGTCCGGCGCCTTGGCGGCGCCTTGTTCGAGCAACCGCTGAAACACGGCGAGGTCGAGCGGCACGCCGCCGCTGGTCTTGAGCGCTTGCGGCGCGGCCAGCAGCGTGGCGGCGGCTTCCTTCCAGGAACTCGAACGCAGGAACCCGTAAACGGCAAGAACGCGGTCCTCGGCCACGGGTGAGAGGGCCAGCTTGCGCGCTGCGTCCAGGCGCGGGCGCACCAGAAGAGTGGAGGATACTACGGAACGGAAATAGGCGTAGTGTTCCGGTTTCGCGGGTTCGAGCGTAACCAGGTTCTCCGCCGCACGGAAGGCATAGTCCCGCATCCACCAGGGTCGGGCCGCCGTTTTCAGCCCCTCGGCGAAGAGCGGCGCGGCATCGGCATACCGTTTCAGGTCCGCGAGCAGGCCGGCGAGATGCAGGAGTGTCATGCGCTGCCAGGGGCCGCCCGGCTCTTGCGCGAGCACGGATTGATAAGCGCGGATTGCCCCTTCGGCATCCCCGCCCTTCGCGCGGCACCGCGCGGCGCGCACCCGCGCGAAGGCGCGCAGCGGCCCGGGCGCGGTGGCGCACGCGTCGAAGGCCTGAGCGGCTTGCAGGAATTGGCCCGCATCTTCGGCTGCCGCCGCGGCCAGGTACTCGGCCTCGCCCGGAAGCACGCCAAGAGTGAATAAAATCGTGATCAAGGGTACTGCAGTCACGCAAACGTTCCCTCCGGTTCCGGAGTCAAGCACAATCCATTGCGGCGGGGATTATTGCCATGGAACGCCCCTTCGTCAAGCCTTTATTCAGGGTGCGGCGGACTCGGCCCGGTGGAGAGGCGCGGTTACGCGGTGTCGCGCACGGCGTCGCGGGCGAAACGGCGCACGGCGAGGTCGTGGCCGGCGGGTTTCGGCCGTTGCTGGGACCACTGCGCCAGCACGTGCGCCAGAGCATCGCGCAGCCCGGATACGGCGTCGTCTCCGAGCCGCACGTCGCCGGTGGCAACGTGATGGGTCTGATGGCCCGCGTAGAGCGCGAAGCTCAGGCGGTGTTCCTGCAGCACGCTGGCGAGAAATTCGACCACGTTGCCGTCTGTCAGCAGCGGCAGGCTCTCGAAGCGCAAAGGGTGTTCCGCATTGTCGCGGACGGTGAAAAGCAACTGCAGGATTGGATATTCCGGCATCGGGTGGCTGGACGCGGCAAACGAGATATCGCCCGAGGCCACGGCGAGGGTTGTGCCGGGCCCCACGTTGTCGCGCGTGGTCTTGACGACCGCCAACGCCTCGCCCTTGCGCGCCACGAGGAAGGGCACATCGAAATAGGCCTTGCTGCGAGCGAGGTCGTCGTCGGACAGGAACAAGGGCCGGGGCAGCTTCTCGTCCACCTCGCGCACGGACGGCGCCGTGCGCGGCAGGTCCGACAAGGCTCCCAGCAGCCCTTCAAGCGTGGTCAGGTCATGCACGGGAGGCTCCGTAGGAGCGGAAGGTTCCGCGGACGGCGCCTGCTGCGCCGGCTCGGGCAAGGGCTCGTCGAGCTTCCACGGCTCCAAGGGTTCCAATAGCTCCGGCTCGGGTTCCCGAAGAGGCGGGGCGGTCAGTTCCTGAGGCGGTGGCGCAGGCGGCACAGGGGGCCCAGGCGCGACTTGCTCCCGGCGAGCCGGGCGCGGCGGTTCTGCGGACGCCTTACGCGCAGGCGCGGGTTCCGGCTCGGGCCACTGTGGCGCGCCGAACGGCGGCGACTCGCGCGGCGCATCGGCTTCGGCCTTGTCCGGCGCGACGACCGCCTTGTCCGGACGGACGGTGATGCGGCCGCCGCAGAGCTTGCAGGCGCCCGTCATGCCAACATACTTCTCGGGCACACGGATGCGCTGCGCGCAACGCGGACAGGTGTAATGGCGTATTTTTCTTACCGGACGGCTACTCACAGGACCTGGTCCCCGGCACTGTAACAGTGCTATTTGACCAAGCCCCGCCAGACCTTGTCAAACACGCTTGCGCTGCCACAGAGGCTACAGGCTGTCGACCCAGGCGCGGACCTGCGGCAGCAATACGCGCCATTCCTCGTACGCCGCGTTGTTTTCGTCGGCATCTTCGCATTCCGGGCACAATTCGGGCTTGAGGTTCCAGAGCAACGCGCCCGCGGCGCCCGCCGCATGTGCCGCGTCCATATACCCGGCCGGCGTGACCAGTCCTCCGCGCGTGGGAAACTCTTCCAGGCACCAGATGCTGCCGGGCGGAATCTCGGCGACGCAATCCTCCAGCGTCCCCATCCATCCATAGTGATGAAAAGCCAGGTAATCCGTATCCAGGTTCTCGGCAAGCGCGGCGCTGGGAAACGAGAAGCCCGCGGTGATCAGCTTGCCAGGCGCGTGCTCGCGAATTGCGGCGGCGCAGGCATCGGCGTAGGCGCGGAACGCGGCCAAAGACACCGCGTGGTCCGCCCGCATCTCGGGAAGACTGTTCTCCCATGCGCCGCCTTCGGTTTCACTTATGGCCCAGTCTATTTCGTTCGCCAAGTCGAACGCGAAGAGTGCGGGATGCGCGCCGAATTCCTGGAGAAACGGCGTCAGGAAACCGGACACAAACGCGGCCCGGACTGACGGGTCTTCGAAGACCTCTTCGCGGCCGCGCACCCAGACCCCATCGACTTCCTCTCCGCGGCCCGCGATGAGATAGTCAGTCAGCACGAACTCGATGCGGCAGCCCGCGTCGAGCGCAAGGTCGAGCAACGTGTGCACGTCGGCGCGAAACGTGTCGTTATAGCCTTCAACATATCCCGAGCGGTCGAGAACCGCGCGCCCGTCGTCCAGCAATCCGACACGCAACGCCTTGAGACCCGCGCGCCTGGCATAGTCGAGATACGCCGCGGTGTAACCGGGATGGCGCGAGAAACCGTTGCCGCGCGGGAACCAGCCCGTGACGCCAAAGTTCTGTCCATATTCGATGCCGCGCCAATTCGCGCCCGCGAGGAAATGCGCCGCGCCATCCACGAGGAATCCAGACTCGCCAATGGCGATTTGCGAGTCTTGGTCCAGCAAGGGCGGCGGCGTGTCCGCGGGCAGGTCTGGCGGCGTCGCGCGCGGCAGGTCCGGCGTAACGTTCGCGCACTGCAGGATGGCGTTCCCTGAGAACTCCCAGGCGGCATTGTCGTTCATGGCTAATTTAACGCCGATGACGCGGATGCGCGTGGGGTCGAACCCGCTGTCCGTCACGGCCGCGACCGGATTCGCCGTGCGCGGGCTGAGTGTGGCGGTGTATTCGCCGCCCGCGTTCGCGACGTTGACCCAGAAGCCGTATTGCGAACGCCACTCGTCATCTTTCACGAAGACCTGGATTCCGCTGGGAGCCGATTGCGGGCCGCCAAAGCCCTCGGGCAGGATTACACGCACGGCAATAGCGCTGCCGCTCAGGTCCAGCGGCGCCAGCGCTTCGGTGGGCAGCCAATTCCGCAGGTCGATATAGACCTCGCCCTGGCCCAGCACCGCGTCTCCGGCTACCATGCGCAGGTCCAGGATGAGCATGCTGTCCGAGAACCGCACGGAAACCACCCCCTGGCTATTGGCAAAATCCTGAGCTATCCAATCGGCCCCGGCGGCCACCAACTGCGTCCCCTCTTCCGGGCACGGCGTGCAGGCCGCGCACAGGCAAAGGAGCGTCGCGATGCCAAGACGATTCCACTGCTTCATTTCACTTCCTCCACGTTGGTGAAAACACCCCTCTGATTGCACTGCCCCCCGCTCTGTACCTATGTCCCGGCCCATAGCAGACCATATTACTTCTCGCCGAGAGGCGGTTTGATGAAAAACGTGGGCTTCACGTGATACGTGTCCGGCAGGTTCAGGTAATAGCTCTCGACCACCGTGAAGCCGGACCCGTCCCAGGAGAGGGCGTCTATGCCGCGCTTGTCTTTTGACCCGTGCGTTACGGTGCCGTCGCCGAAATGGTCATGGTAGCGCGTGCTGACATAGATGAGCCCATCCGGTCCTATGACAACGGACGACGCACCGAACTGCGGGTACGTGGTCAGGAGCGAGGGGCCGGCCAGGTCGAAAGCGTAGATTGCGCCCCGGCCATAGTAGTAGTTGCCGAAGCAGCCCACGAACGCCGTCAGGCCGTCTCCCGAGAACGCAACCTGTCCGGTGAAATCGCCCAGTCCGTCAAACGCCTGGAGCGTTGCGCCCGTCGCCAGACTGCCAATATCGACCGCGCCCAAGGCATAGGAGTACGACGTAACAATCCCGTAGGTTCCCGAGGGGTCCGCCGCGGAAGTGCCCCAATTGGACCGTTGCATCGAAAGGGCCGCCTCGGCAAGCACGGTATTGGTATTCAGGTCAACAGTCGTGAAGCCGTCCAGGTTGTGACACTGGATGAGGCGGTTCCCCGGCAACAGGCGCGCGAAGCGCCCGTCTGCTTCGACCGGAAACGCGTCCGACACAACCGTGCGCGACGCGAACTCAATAATCCGCGTCCCGGCGTAACAATACAGGTCGTCGCTGGAAAACACGGGATACGCGGGAGCGCTCGCGACGGGCAACGGGCCGGCCGGCGCATGGTTCGCGGCGTTGTAGACAGCGCCGGATGTGTCCACGAGGAAGTCCCCCGCATTCGTGGACGCCGTGATTTCGACGCCGGGCAGGATACCGAGGACCATATCGGCATCCAGGTCGACGGCGATGGTTTCATTGCCCGGCGGACCGGAGTTGTAGAGCACCGAACGGCCGGCCGTGGAAAACGCGGGGTCATACGTGGCCTCCAGCACGAAACCGCCGCTCTCCTTGGCACCATCCACCGGAACAACTGTGAACGTGTTCAATCCCTCGGCAAGCGTTACGTCGTAACGCAGCCCGCCGTGCACGTCGAGCGCAACCGTATCGCCGTTAATCGAGACGGCCGTCGCGTCGCTGAAATGGCCCATGACCGGATAATTCGAGAGATTCGTGGTCACTTGGCGAATATCCTGAGCTTCGCCTTCGCCTTCGCCCGGCTCGTCCCAGGCGGGCGGTTCCGGCTGCCAGGAAAAGTCGGTGACGAGCACTTCGGCCGGCTGCCCGTCACTGGGCGCCGAGCCGTTGAACAACCAGAGGTTCAGCCGGAAGTTTTCGTTTCCGGGAACGGGCACGCCCTCGCCTTCGTGAACCCAGTGTCCGGCCAGGTGGTCGGCGGGCGGCGTCTCGCCCCCACTGTACTTGCCGTAGTAACTGCGGAATTCGGCGCGGCCGGGCGCCCACACGAGGTAACTGGTCAGCTCCGCGGCATCATCGGCAAGGTCAACGCGAAACCTGTGGCAATGGTCGCCACATCCCGGGCATGCGCTGCAAGGCTGAACCACGAACTGCGCGTTGGTGTACTCCGCGGGGTTGTCCCAGCGGGCAAATTCGATATCCAGCTCCCGGTAGTACTCCAGGGGCGCCGCCGTCTCCCACGTGAACGCGCCGAGCACGACCCTCGCGTCCAGGATGTCCAGGCGGCTGGCCGTTGCGACGAGATAGGCGCCGTAACCGTAGGAGCCGTCGAGAATGACTTCCGTGCAGGCCCAGTGGCCGTCACGTTCGCTTATCGTGAGGTGCAACCCGGCTTCGTCGGCCCATACGGCGTCCACGGCGTCGGAGAAATAGTTCGATCCCGGCCCGCCGGGGAAATCCAGGCGCTTGACCACCCATTCGTGACCGAACGCCGTTATGCGGCGCACCGGCGGATTGCGGTCGATCACCAGCGCGTCGACCGCTTCCGGGATTACCGGAACTTCGAAACAGGGGTCGCAGATCGTGGCGGCCACGCCCGCGGGCAGCAGGTTCACGGCAAGCCGTGTCGCGTACTGGTCATAGCCGCCCGTGACAATCAGGCAGGACCACGCGCCGTCACTGTTCAGCGTCGTCAGAGGCGCCGCATAGGTCGGCTTTGTCCAAAAAACGCCCTCGACCTCGATGAACACCATGATGCGGTAATTCGCGGCGTCGAACGGCGGGATGCACGTCACGTGCCCGGCCAAGCTGCCATACGTTCCGTAATCCGGAACGAAATCAACCACGATTTCAGGTGTGCAGGCTTCGCCCTCACCCTCACCCTCACCCTCGCCTTCCCCTTCGCCCTCACCTTCGCCTTCGCCTTCGCCTTCGCCTTCGCCCTCGCCCTCACCTTCGCCTTCGCCTTCACCTTCGCCCTCGCCTTCGCCTTCGCCCTCGCCTTCACCCTCGCCCTCGCCTTCACCCTCACCCTCACCCTCACCCTCACCCTCACCCTCACCCTCACCCTCACCCTCACCCTCGCCCTCGCCCTCGCCTTCGCCCTCGCCCTCGCCTTCGCCTTCGCCTTCCCCTTCGCCCTCACCTTCGCCCTCGCCTTCACCCTCGCCCTCGCCGCCAGCGCCGGGGCAAAACAGGTCTTCCGTTCCTTCGCCCGGGCAATATGTGTAGCCGCCCATGTTGTAGAACTGAATCACGCGCAGCAATTCCGTAAGAGCAATGGCCCAGTCGGGACCATCCGGATGATAGTCGCTATCGTGGGGACAACAGCCTTGATTCGCGCCCGCACCCGGCGCGTAGCCATCTTCCGTGCTGCCCGGGTCATCGGCGCAATGGAACCCGCCCGAGTTGTAGAACTGGATGACGCGCAGCAGTTCGGTCAGCGCGACCCGGTTGTCGTGGTTCTGGTCCGCCGTGTGCCATTGGTCCAGACACGCGTCGCCCTCGGCCTCCGTCCCGCAAACCGCGAGTGAAAACAGGAGCAGGCACACAACCAATTCCATAGACGAAGCCCGAACACGGAGAGATTTGAGAGGATTGCCATTGCCAGTCATTTCTGCGTCCCATTCTTCCCATTGCTGGGCATTTGGCGGCGTCCCCCTTCCCCCAAGTGGTCGGCCACGCGTACCATGACACGACCCCGATGGCCTCCACAGCAATACGCCGCACAACCACGCGTATCCTCAGGATAACACGTATGTCTCAAGCCACGTGTAACGCTCGCGCGGCGGAAGTGATTAACGCCCCTTCGGGTTCCGCCTGGGCTTTCCGCGAGGCAACCTTGGCCCGACACCCACGCGTGCGTTACGTGGCGCGCGTCAAGTGACTTACCTGGCACTCGTGCCTGCCGCCCCGCGGATTTGAACCAGCGCCCGGCGCGTTTTACCATGTTTCTTCACTTCGGCGCGCGCGCCGTCCACGGGAGATTTCTTCATGTCCGAGCGTAAGACGATTCATGTCGTATCGAATTCTCATTGGGACCGCGAATGGGCATACCCGTTCGAGGAGACGCGGCTGCTGCTCCTCGATTTCATGGACAACCTGCTTGATTTGCTCGATAAGGACTCCGATTTCCACTCGTTCACGATGGATTCGCAGACGATGTGCGTCGTGGACTACCTGGAGGTGCGGCCCGAGGAACGCGAGCGCATCGAGAAGCACGTGAAGTCGGGCCGGCTCATTGTCGGCCCGTGGTATTCGCTGCCCGAGGAATACCTCGTGAACGCGGAATCGCTCGTGCGCAACCTCGTGGTCGGGCATCGCGTCGCGGCGTCGCTGGGCAAAGTCTCGAAGATCGGCTACACGCCCTTCGGCTACGGCCAGACCTCGCAGATGCCGCAGATTTACCAAGGCTTCGATATCGACACGATCATTTTCTACCGCGGCATCAACACGCCGAAGAGCGAATACATCCTCGAAGGGCCGGACGGGTCGCGTCTGCTTGGCATGCGCTTCGGCTGCATGAGCCGGTTCAGTTACTACATCTACGTGTACCGCGTGCTGCGCTACGGCTCGGACGACGTGTTCAAGCGCTACGACTGGGACCGCGGCGCGCTGCCGTTCAGGCTCGCGTCCGAGCGCAACCCGCGCGGCCATTATTACATCCTCGACAAACACAAGAAGCAGTGGAACGACGGACCCATCGCGGAGCAGCTTCAGAAACTCGTGCGCGACGAATCGGAGCATTTCAGCACGAGCCACATCTGCTGCATGCAGGGCTTCGACTCCTCCGATCCCGATCCGGAGGAAACGCGCATCATGAAGTTGTGCCAGGAACTGCTGCCGGACCACACGATCAAGTTCTCGAATCTCGAAGAGTATATGAACGCGATGCGCAAGGAGGTAAAGAATCCGACGGTGCTGACGGGCGAAAGCCGCGACCCAGGCTCGACCGGCAAGTGGACGCACCTTTTCGGCGACGTGATCAGCGCGCGCATCCGCCTGAAACGTGCCAATAACAAGGCCGAAGTGCTGCTCCAGCGCTCGGCGGAGCCTTGGAGCGCCGTCGGCATGATGCTCGGCGACCGCTACGAGAAGACCACGCTTGACCGCGCGTGGCGCCTGCTGCTCGACAACCACCCGCACGACACGATCACCGGCGCGGGCATCGATCAGATGGAAAAGGACTCGCTGTTCCGCTTCGACCAGATTGCGATCATCAGCGAGGGTCTGGCGCGGCGCGGCATGCAGTCCGTTCAGGCGCGCATCGATAATTCAGACCTCTCGCCGCGCGATTCCGTGCTCACCGTGTTCAACTCGTGCCCGTTTCCGCGGCGCGGCGTCGTTTCGGCGTACATCGACCTGCCACAGAACATGGAATACGACGCGTTCAGCGTGCAGACGCCCGACGGCAAGGAGAAGCGGCGCGTCCAGACGAAGGAACGCTTCCCGATGGGCGTGCTCGTGCGCAATTTGCAGGATATCTCGGTCGAGTTGCGCGCGGACCGCGTGTTGTGCCACATCGATGTGGGCGACGTGCCCGCGTTCGGCTACAAGACGTATCACCTCGTGCGCGAGAAGGATTTCGCGCATGTGCCGGGCACGCTCGCGCCGGAGGCGCGCGTCCTCGAAAACGAGCACCTGCGCGCCGTGTTCAACAGCGACGGCACCATCGATCTGACGCACAAGGAATCGGGCCGCACGTACGCGGGCCTGCACTATGTCGAGGACACCGGCGAAACGGGCCATTCGTGGATACACATGGAGCCCGAGTCGAACGAGACGATTACGTCGCACGGCTTTCCGTGCGCGATTACGCTCGAAGAGGCGGGACCGCTGCTCGCGCGCATGCGCGTCGATTACCACATGCAAATCCCCGTGGACGTCGAAGACACGCCGGGCATCGATTTCCGCGAGGGCAACCTCAACAACACGCGGCGCACCGCCGAACACCGCGAGGTCGTCGTCACGAGCCGGTTCACCCTGCGCGCGGGCGCGCGCCGGCTCGACGTGACCACCTCGCTCGACAACACCTGCAGGCACCACCGCATGCGCGTCGTATTCCCGACGCGGCTCGATTGCGACCGCACCGACGCCGAGGCGAGCTTTGACGTGATTTCGCGGGACATCCATGTGAAGCCGGGCAACGCGTACTATGGCCGCCCAAACCCGCAGTATCCGATGCACCGGTTTGTCGACATGACCGACGGCAAGAATGGCTTCGCAATCCTCAACAACTGTGGCCTGCGCGAATACGAGGCTATGGACACGCGTGAGCGCCCTCTCGCCATCACCCTGTTCCGCGCGTACACCTACCGCAACTCGCCCGTGTTCGGCCGCTGGGAGACCTATCCCGAAATGGAACTCGCCCAATGCCTCGGCCCGCACGAATGGAGCTACGCCATCTACCCGCACAAGGGCGACTGGACCAGCGGCGTCTACGCCGAGGCCGAGGACTTCAACCTGCCGCTCGAACCCGCGCAGGCCGGCCCGCACGAAGGCACGCTGCCCAAGAGCATGAGCTTCCTCGAACTCCAAGGCGCGAACCTGCAACTCACCGCATTCAAGCGCGCCGAAGACCACAAAGGAAACTATATCGTCCGCATCTTCAACCCGACGGCCAAGGCCGCGAAAGGCAAGCTGGTCCTCTCCAAACCCGTCAAGAAAGCCTGGCTCACCAACATGAACGAAGACCGGCGCGAGAAGGTCGAGCCGAAGGGCAATTCGATTCCGCTAAGCTTGGGAAAGAAGAAGGTCGTGACGGTAGAGATTCAGGTATAGGGGACTGGCACATGCGACCCCGTGTTTCGTGGGGGAGACGTGCCTGTTTGAATGTATAAGGTGGGTTTGAGTCAGGGAAGCCTCCCTGGGGATAGAATGGTCTTGGAGAAAACAGCATTCGCTCCACAACAAGAGGAGGCCTCCAATGAAAAGGTAC